>JACQEE010000320.1 GCA_016200725.1 Chloroflexota bacterium | reverse complement strand
GGCGGCATGGAGAACACATCAGCGACCACGTTGACCGACAACGTGCTGATGGACGAGCGCTGCGCCCTCGACTACACGGCCGACCCACTCGTCTCCCACGAACTCGTGCACCAATGGTTCGGCGACCTGCTCACCTGCAAAGATTGGTCGCACGCCTGGCTCAACGAAGGCTTCGCCACCTATTTCGAGGCCATGTGGACCGAGCGACACCTCGGCATCGACGAATACCGGTATGAGATGTACCGCAACGCGAACATCTACCTCGGCGAGGACTCCGGCCGCTACAGCCGTGCTATCGTCACGCGCCTCTACGAGCAGCCGATCGAACTGTTCGACCGCCATCTCTACGAAAAAGGCTCGCTCGTTCTCCGCATGCTCCGCTATGTTCTCGGCGACGACCTCTTCCTCAAGTCCATCCGCCTCTATGCGCGCAAGCATCGTGGCGGCGTGGTCGGCACCGAGGACCTTCGCCAAGCCATCGAAGAGACCACTGGCCGCACGATGGAGTCCTTCTTCGACCAGTGGCTCTACAAGGCTGGCCACCCTGATTTGAAAGTCACCTACGCCTGGGATGACGCGGCCAAGCTGGCGCAGGTGACAGTGATCCAGAACCAGCAGACCGATCAGGAAACGCCTCTCTTCGATATGCCGCTCGTCATCGACTTTCGCTGGGATGGCGGCTCGCAGCGCTTCGATGTGCGACTCTCCGAGAAGGAGCACCGCTTTCACTTTCCGCTGCCAACGAAGCCTCTGCTGGTGCGCTTCGATCCAGGTGACAACATCCTTAAGTCACTGGACGAGGATCTGCCCAAGGAGATGAGCGTCTACCGTCTCAAACACGACGACGACCTCTGCGGCCGCATCCGCGCGGCCAAGGCGCTCGCCAAAGTTGGCGCGCCCGACTGCATCGATGCGCTCAAGGACGGAGTGCTCTATGACAAGTTCTGGGGTGTGCAGTCCGAGGCCGCCGTGGCGCTCGGCACTATTAAGTCCACCGCTGCACGGGATGCGCTCATCGGCTGTCTCTCCGTCCAGCACCCCAAAGCACGCCGCGCCGTCGTCGCCGCTCTCGGCGAGTTCCATGATGACGCGGTTGCCGACGCGATGATACACATCCTCAACGCAGGCGACCCGAGTTACTTCGTGGAAGGCGAGGCCGCCAAAACGCTTGGCCGCACGAGGTCGCCAAAGGCGTTGACCGCTCTACGCGGCGCGCTCGAGGAGGACTCCTTCATGGAGACGATTCGTGTCAGCGCGATCGATGGCCTCGGCGCGTCGCAGGACGACGGTGCACTTGAGACGGCGAAGGACTGGACGAAGTACGGCAAGCCGGAAGCCGTTCGCGGCGCCGCCATGGTTGCCGTCGCCAAACTTGGCGAGACGCGCAAGGATACGGCCGAGTTCCTTGGCGACTACCTCAGCGACCCGATGTTCCGCGTCCGTCTTCGCGTGGCTGAAGCGCTCGAAGCGCTTGGCGACTCGAAGGGTGCGCCGCTGCTTGAGGCGCAGGCAGGCCGAGAAATCGAAGGCCGCGCCCGGCGCCGCATGCGCGAAGCCGCCGCCGCCATTCACGAGAAGGCGAAGGACAAGGACGAACTGCGTCGGCTGCGCGACGACCTTGCCAAAGTTAGCGATGACAACAAATCGCTGCGCGACCGCCTCGATAAACTCGAGGCCATGGTCAAGAACGCGGTGAAGCCAGATAAGTCAGCGTAGCCCAGACTACAATTTCATCGCCTCGATCAGTTCCTTCACGTCGTTTGACGCCTTCTGCAGCGCGGTCTTCTCTTCCGGCGTCAACTTGATTTCGTAGATCTTCTCGATACCGGCTCCGCCGAGTTTCACCGGCACGCCCATGAACAGCCCGTTGATTCCATATTCGCCCTGGAGGTACGCTGCGCAAGGCATGATGCGCTTCCTGTCTCGCAGGATGGCCTCGACCATCGCGGCCCCTGCTGCCGATGGCGCGTAATAGGCGCTGCCGGTCTTCAGTAGCCCGACGATCTCCGCGCCGCCATCGCGCGTGCGCTTCACGATCGCGTCTAACTTCTCCTTCGGAAGCAGTTCGCTCACAGGAATGCCGCCGACCGTTGTGTACCGCACGAGTGGCACCATGCCGTCGCCGTGGCTGCCGAGCACGTATGCCTGCACGTCGTCGACGGACACGCCTAACTCCATCGCCAGGAAAGTGCGGAAGCGCGCCGTGTCGAGGACGCCAGCCATGCCAAGCACACGGTTGCGCGGGAACTTGCTCACGTGCAGCGCCAGTTGCGCCATCGCGTCGAGGGGGTTGCTGATAACGATGATGACCGTGTTCGGCGAGTACTTGACCACCTGCTCGACGACGCCACCAACGATCCTCCTGTTTGTCATCAGTAGGTCGTCGCGGTTCATGCCCGGCTTGCGCGCGATGCCCGCCGTGATTACCGCAACGTCGGAGTTCACGGTCTGTTCGTAACTGTTCGCGCCGATGACGTTGGAGTCGAATCCAAGGACTGGGCCTGATTGCCGCATATCGAGCGCCTTGCCCTGCGGCAGTCCCTCGACGATGTCCACTAAGACCACATCTGCGTAGCCCCACTCGGCCACGCGCTGGGCCAGCGTCGCTCCTACGTTGCCTGCACCGACGACCGTAACCTTCTTGCGCATCTCGATTCGCTCCTGCTCATGGTGGTGTCAGTTACATGAATCGGGGGCACTTTTGGTGCCCCCTTAGTATCGCCGAAGTGTCATATGCGCTGTCACCCTGAGCCCGTCCGTGGGCGAAGGGTCTGGGGTGGTGGAGCCCCTCTTGCCGTTTAATGCGTCGAGATGGTGTGTCCGTTTCCCCTAATTCTTCCCGAAGACGTAGCCCTGCCAGCGCTGCTCGAGTCTGGTGTCCTTCAGCGTGTTGAGAATATAGTCGCCCAGTTCCTTACCTGTTGCGCCCGTGTCGCGGCCCGTCATCACGATCTTCTTCTCGTACTGCCCGCAGATGTCCAGGCTCATGGTCAGCCGCTTGCCGAGATCTGGGTAGCCGATGTGCTCGAGCATCATCGCTCCGGCGCGGATCATCGAACTCGGGTCAGCATACTTCGCGCGGCCTTCCTTAACCATGCGCGGCGCGCTGCCATGGATCGCCTCGAACATCGCGTACTTGCGGCCAAGGTTGGCGCTGCCCGCGGTGCCCACGCCGCCCTGCATCTCCGCCGCTTCGTCGGTGAGGATGTCGCCATAGAGGTTGGGGAGCGCGAAAACCTGGAAGTCCTTGCGGCGCTTCGGGTCGAGCAACTTGGCCGTCATGATGTCGATGTACCAACCTTCCCAGGAGATCCCTGGGTAGTTCTTGGCCACTGCTTTCGCAGTATCCAGGAACTTGCCGTCCGTGGTCTTCACGATATTTGCCTTGGTCACGATCGTCACATTCTTCTTGCCATTCTTCTTTGCGTACTCGAAGGCCGCCTCGATGATTCGCCACGAGCCGGGCGTCGAGATGACCTTGAAGTCGACCGCCAGATCAGGCGTCACGTCTATGCCCTGGCTGCCGACGGCGTAGATGTCCTCGGTGTTCTCGCGGAAGAACGTCCAGTCGATGCCTTCGCGCGGGATGCGCACCGGGCGCACGTTGGCGAAGAGGTCGAGTTCCTTGCGCATGCCCACATTGCACGACTCGATGTTCGGCCATCCGTCGCCCTTTTCCGGCGTCGTCGTTGGCCCTTTCAGTGTCACATGGCACTTTTTGATCTCGGCGAGCACATCGTCGGGGATGGCCTTGAGGTGCTTCGCGCGGTTCTCGATGGTCAGCCCTTCGACGACGCGGAACTCCACCTTGCCGGCCTTGATCTCTTTCGCCAGCAGCGTCTCGAGCACGCGCTGCGCCTCCGCCGCGATGTATGGCCCAATGCCATCGCCGCCGAGGACGCCGATGATCACCGGCCGCAACTTTGTGTAATCGGTAACCTCTACGTCTTTCTTGATCCGTTCTACCCGCGCCAACTGCTCCTCAAGGACCTTGCCAAAATGTTCCTTGGCGCGTTCGATTGCTGGGTTTGACGCCATATCTGTGCCTCCTGCGCTCGCTCAACCATGCTCACCGTCGAGGTGCTGAGTGCGCGCCGCCGAGTATCTTAGCCGATTACAACCAGGACTGCTCCCTTTGCAACCTTCGTCCCAGGAGCTACTGCTAGTTTCTTCACCGTGCCGCTCACAGGCGCGGGAAGCGCATTCTCCATCTTCATCGCTTCCAGCACGACGAGTGGGTCGCCCGCCTTCACCTGCGCACCCTCTTTTATGTTGTAGCGGATGACCAGACCGGGCATCGGCGCAGAAATGGCTGACTCGCCGGCAGCAACGGCTACCTTCGCCGGCGCAGACGCAGGGCCTGTACCGTTTCCCTTGGGTGCGGCCGGCTTGGCAGCCGGTGTCGTTGCCGCGCGACCTGGCGCCTCACCGCGTCCTAGCGCGATATTTCGCACGCCCCACTTGCCCGCATCCGTCGGCTCCACGTCAACGCTGAAGCGCTGCTCTCCGACGTACACGTTGAACGTTCGCGTGAGTGGCCCGCGCTCGGTGGCCGCGCCGTCCTTCTCCGCCAACTTCCCGGACTTCGCCTTAGCGATCAACTCATCCTCGCGCCTGACGTCCTCGAGCGTCTTGCCCTTAGCTTCGGCGGGGACCGGTTCCTTCCCGTACTTCCACTTGAGGAAGCGCATACCTGTTGTTGGGTAGAGCGCATAGACCAGCACGTCACCGATGTCCTTGGCGATATCCTTGGTGGCTTCTTTTGCCTTGGCCATCTCTGGCTGCAAGAAGTCCGCTGTCTTTCCGGCGAGCGGCTTCTTGCCCCTGGGGTAGCCCTTCAACGCAATATCGATAAGCTCAGGACTGATAGGCTTGGGCGGACGCCCATAGAGGCCGAAGCAGTAGTCCTTCACCTGGTCGGTGACCATCTTGTAGCGGCCGAACAGCACGTTGTTAACCGCCTGTACGCCCACGATCTGACTCGATGGCGTAACGAGCGGCGGCTGGCCCATGTCGGCGCGCGTGCGGGGCAGCTCCTCGTAGACTTCGTGGATGCGATCGATTGCGTCAGCTTCCTTCAGCTGCGACACGAGGTTGCTGATCATACCGCCCGGCACCTGGTGCATGAGCACGTTGGTGTCGATGGCGGCGAACTTGGTGTTGTCGAGGAAGTCCCGGTACTTCGGCAACACCTTCTCGAAGTGCTCCCCAAGTTTCAGTAGATAGGGCAGATCGAGTCCTGTGTCCCGCGCTGTGTGCTGCAGCGTGACCACGATCGGCTCGATGGCTGGTTGCGCCGCCCGGAGCGCCATCGGCGCGAGACACGCGTCGACGATGTCCAGTCCTGCCTCCGCGCCCTTGAGCACTGCCATCGAGGCCATGCCGCTGGTGTAGTGCGTGTGCAACTGCAGCGGGATGTGCAGTTTTGGCTTGAGCGCCTTCACCAGCGTCTCCACGTCCATCGGGTTGATAAGCCCGGCCATGTCTTTGATGCAGACGCTATCCGCACCGAGGCCTTGAAACGCGAGAGCCTTCTCGACGTAGTAGTCGACGTTGTAGATATCGCCTCCCAGTCGCCCCTCGGTCACTGAGTACGATATCGCCGCCTGCGCGTGCTTCCCGGACTCTTTCACGTATTTGATGGAGGACTCGAGGTTCCAGGGGTCGTTGAGCGCGTCGAAGATACGGAAGATGTCGATGCCGACCTCGGCTGAGTGGTTGATGAAGGCCTTCACCACGTCGTTCGGGTAGTTGCGGTAGCCGACGAGGTTCTGGCCGCGCAGCAGCATCTGAAAGGGCGTTTTCGGCATCAGCCGCTTGAGGATGCGCGCGCGCTCCCACGGATCTTCCGCTAGGAAGCGTGTCATCACGTCGAAGGTCGCGCCGCCCCACATCTCGATGGAGTAGAACCCAGCGTTGTCCATCGCTTCGGCAATGGGCTCGAGGTCCTCCGTGCGCATCCGCGTGGCGATGGTGCACTGGTGGCCGTCGCGAAAACTCGTCTCGGTGATTTTTAGCGGGTTCTTCGCTGGCGATTTGGTTGCCTGCTTCGCCATGAGCGGCAAGTCCTTTCGAAGAGGTCAGGCCGAGCGTCGTATGCGCTGCGACCAGGCTGCGTGGCCTTTCAGCGCTTGCACGCGCCCCGAGCGCACCCAGCGGCTGGGCTTTGCTGGCTGGGCTATCGCAGCGGCCTCTTCTTCGATGTACGAATCGATGGCGGCAACGACTGCGGCCATCAACTTGGAGTCTAGCATTGTTAGAGAGGGATGTTTCCGTGCTTCTTTGGCGGCAGGCTGTCCCGCTTCGTCGAGAGCATCTCCAGCGCCTTGATGAGACGCGGGCGCGTCTCGCGCGGGTCGAGCACATCGTCGATGAATCCTCGCGAGGCTGCAACGTATGGGTTGGCGAACTTATCGCGGTACTCCGCGATTAACTTCTGCCGCGTAGCCTCCGGGTTCTCCGACTTTGAGATTTCTTCGCGCGAGATGATGTTGACTGCGCCATCGGGGCCCATCACCGCGATTTCCGCGCTCGGGTAGGCGAAATTCACGTCACCGCGCAAATGTTTGCTGCTCATCACGATGTATGCGCCGCCGTACGCCTTGCGCGTGATGACGCTCACCTTCGGCACCGTGGCCTCCGAGTAGGCGAACAGCAACTTTGCACCGTGACGGATGATGCCGCCGTGCTCCTGGCCTGTCCCTGGCAGAAAGCCTGGCACGTCCGCGAACGTCACAAGCGGAATGTTGAAGCAATCGCAGAAGCGCACGAAGCGCGCCGCCTTGACCGATGCGTCGATGTCCAGCACGCCCGCCAGATACGCCGGCTGCTGCGCAACGATGCCCACCGTCTTCCCGTTGAGCCGCGCAAACCCCACGATGATGTTCTCGGCATATTTCTCGTGCACTTCCATGAAGTCGCCGTCGTCCATCACCGCATAGATCAGTTCCTTCATGTCGTAGGGCTTCGACGAATCCTCAGGTACCAGGGTCAGCAGGCTCTCTGCTTTCCGGTTCGGGTCGTCGGATGCGTGTAACGCTGGCGGGTCTTCCATGTTGTTCGATGGCAGGAAACTGAGGAGGCGCCGTACCTGTTCGAGCGTGGCCTCTTCCGAGTCGATTGCGAAGTGCGCCACGCCGCTCTTGCTCGCATGCGCCATCGCCCCGCCGAGCTCCTCG
>JACQEE010000319.1 GCA_016200725.1 Chloroflexota bacterium | reverse complement strand
TGACGGTGTGCGCGCCGCTATCGGCGGTGATCAGCGCATCGTAGGAGATCGAGACGGAACTGGGAGTGCCCGCCTGCGGCAGATTGCCGCACTGCTGTTGACTCGTCTGCAGCCAAGGCGAGTCGTGGTACGTCGCCGACGCGGGCAGCCCCGCGACGGTCACGTCGAACGCGATCGTCGCCGTCGAGTGCGCGGGCAACTGCGGCGAGTTGTTCGCGCCCCCTGGCCACACCCACTGCAAGCGTTGCTGGGTCGCTCCCTGGTTGACCGAGGCGAGCACGCAATTGTTGAAGGGGTCCGACCCCGTGTAACTGAACGGCGGGCCGATGAGCGATGGCGCTGCTATGGGGAAGGGACTGCCCTGGCTGTCCTGGAAGCCTCCCGTGATCTGGTTGCCCGCGTAGACAAAGGCAGGCGGCAGCACGTCGAGCATCTGGCTCACGGTGACCGGCGAGGCGCTGTCGTTCGACGCGTAGAACGTCATGCGTGCGCTGCGGCCCTGGGCGAGGTTGATCTCCGGCGGCTGGATGAACGTCCACGAGAGCGGGTTCGCCCCGTTGCCGTGATATGAGGGCGCAGGCGCAGACGCGGGTGCCGGCGACCCCTGGTTGTTGAGCTGCATCGTCACCTGGACGGTCTGGCCGTTGACCGTGACCGAGTAGGCGGCGCTGCCCGCGTTGGCCAGTTGGTCGAGCAGCGATTGGTCGTGCGCGAGGCGATAGACGCTGTCCTCGGTCGCCGCATCCTGCGTGTACAGCCCGTCGAGGCTGGCGTTGAGCGACCCGCCGTGCCGCAGCACCGTGCTGAGGTAGCCCATCAGCGGCACTGCGAGCAGCGAGGTCACCGCGACGATGACGAGCGTGAGGGGCAAGATCGTCCCGCGCTCGCTGCGCGTGCGCTTCCCTACCGATTTGCTCACCGCGACCTCCCGCCCCGACCCCGCTTGGGTAACAAGCGAAGCCTGACGGGAAAAGGTCACGCGGCAAGCACCACGACCGCTCGCGCAGTCACAGCGGCGTCACACCTCGATGCGACGCGAACAACTCGAGGTACGAAAAGTACGTACCAAAGGTACTGACGGCGCGGCATTCGCCCCGCCATTCGTACTACGGGGAGCGTCAGCCCTTCTGCAGTTCTTCCGCGAGGCGGTCGAACATCTCGACCCAGCCCTGCTGCGTCGCTTCGCGCTCGGGGACGGACAGGGCGATGGCGTGCCGCAGCGTGACCTTCGTCTTGCCGCCCTGCGCGGCGAACGTCACCGTCACCAGTGTTTCCGACGGGTGCTCTGCGCTCATGCCGTAGTGCGCCGGCGCGACGAGGTTGCCGTCCGCATCCGCGAACGAGTCGATGTATGCGATCCGCTCCGGCTTGACGATTTCGCGGTAGACGCCTCTACCCCAGATGTCGCGACCCTCGGGCGTTCGCATGCAAAAGTGAAAGATGCCGCCTACGCGCAGGTCCACCTTGCAAACCGGCGTCGTGCACCCTTTCGGCGCCCACCAGCGCATCAAGCGCTTAGGCTCCGTCCACGCCTTCCACACCGCCTCTCGCGGCGCATCGAGCACGCGCGTGACGACGATCTCTTGGCTGGTGGTGTCCGTTTTGCTTGTTGCCATCGTCTTTCTCCTACTTCCCCTTCGCTAGGTACGCATCGAGTTGGTCAAAGGTGCCCTTGAAGCCGCCCTGCATCCCGTTGCGTCCAGCCTCGAAGGCTTTGCACTCTTCCTCGCTGGCGTTGATGGGCACGCTGCTCATCATGAGCGCCGTCTTCTCCTCGACCGGGAAGAGCGTCATCATCGAAAGGACTTCCAGCGGCCACGTCGCGATCCAGGGGTTGCGCCTCATGCCGCCCTGCTCGTCGGAAAACGAGACGACCCACGCAAGCCGCTCCGGCGCATCGACCTCACGATAGACAAACGTAGCCCAGATCTTGGCGCCCTGAGGGGGCTGCATGCTGTAGTGAAAGACGCCACCGGGGCGCAAGTCCAGCCGGGCAGATGTGAGGGTGAAACCCTTCGGACCCCACCACTGCACCAGGCGCTCCGGGTCCGTCCACGCCTTCCACACCAGTTCGCGCGGCGCGTCGAACATTCGCACGATGAGGAATTCCTCGCTCCCCGATAGCAGCGCGAAGAGGCGGTCGAGGCTCTGGTTCCAGCCGGCCTTCTGCCCTTTGAGCGCCTCGGCGACCACCGCGGTTGCCTTCGTGACGCGCGCCCGCACGGTGAGTTTCGTCTTGCCGCCCTGATCGGCGAAGGTCACGGTGTGGTGCTCTTCGAGGCCGAAGTTGCCTTGCTCGTCCTCGAAGGCCTGGCTGGTGAAGACGAGCCGCTCGGGCTTGACGACCTCGAGGAAGAGGCCCTTCATCGGATTGGGATTACCATCGGGCCCCTGCATGTGGATGAGGATGGCACCGCCGGGACGCACGTCCATCTCGCAGACCGGGTTCGTGAACAGGTGCGGGCCCCACCACTTGGCCATCTGCTTAGGGTCTGTCCACGCGCGCCACACCATCTCGCGCGGCGCATCGAAGATGCGCGTGATGACGAGGTCATCTCTGGCGGATTGCTTAACGGAAGCCTGTTTTCCTGCGGCCATGTCGCCTCTCCTGTTTCTTTTTCTTCTGCGTTGCTTGCAGTTCTTTGAGATAGTCGTCCAACCGATCGAACCTCTCTTCCCAGAAACGGCGATAGTGTTCTACCCAGTCGGAGGCCTCCTTGAGCGGGCCGGCGTCGAGGCGGCAGGGTCGCCACTGCGCCTCGCGGCCGCGCGTGATCAGCCCAGCGCGCTCGAGCACCTTGAGGTGCTTGGAGATGGCGGGCATGCTCATGTCGAAGGGCTTCGCCAGTTCGGTGACCGACGCCTCGCCTGAGGCGAGACGCGCCAGCATCGCTCGACGCGTCGGGTCGGCGAGCGCCGCGAATGTCCTATCGAGTTGAGCCGTGGTCATGTCCGTACTAAACCTACTAGTTAATTAACTCACAGGTAAAATACAGCACCCGCAACGTCGTGTCAAGCCCTGCTCTTCGTCACCCTTGGCCGAAGGCCGAGGGTCTGGGGCAGCGGGGCGGTCTCCCCTCTCCCCTTGCGGGAGAGGGCGCCGCGATTCCTATCCGGCGGGTGAGGGGTGACCTCCTCGCCTTGCACCAAGGCCTCGACACACGTGGCGACGTCCCTAGAGTCGTGTAGGGGCGAGGCTAAGCCTCGCCCGCCTCCTCACGCCAAGTAGTACAATAGGTCATGTTGACCAATTAGACCAGTTCGCGCCAACACGTCGGAGGTGCTGCCATAGTGAAGAAAGTCAGTGCTGCCCATGCGAAGGCTCATTTATCGGAACTGACTGCCGAGGTTGCTTATCGCGGCGACCGTGTCATCATC
>JACQEE010000350.1 GCA_016200725.1 Chloroflexota bacterium | reverse complement strand
CGCGCCGGCGGATGATCCTCCTTTGTATCGGCTCGAAGCCATCGCCCTCGAGGAGCGCGGCTTGTGGCCCGAGGCGCACCGGATGTGGCAGGCCTTTATCGCCCACGTCGCGGCACATCCTGAGGCCTGGCCCGCCGACGTCGCCCGACGCGTTCAGGCCATGATCTGGATGCGCATGGCCGACAATGCGATGTTCAAGCGGCACGAACGCAAGCATTCGGGCAATCCGTTCTTCGATCTCTTCGCATCTTATTCGCCCCCCCTGAAGCCCGATGCCGAGACCTGCCTGGCCAACGCCATCAAGCTGGCCCCCGATCGGCTGGAAAGCCATCGGGCGTTGTTTGCCCTCTACCGATCGCAAGACAAAATCGCCAAGGCCAAGAAGATCGGGCAGCAACTCCTGAAAAACTTCCCCGATCATGCCGAGACGATGGAGGCTTTGGGCGACCTCAGCATGGACACGCGCGATTACAAGAAGGCCCAGGACTACTACCAGAAGGCCCTCGAAGCGAATCCGCTCGAGCGATCGCTGCGGCACGCGCTCGCTCGCGCCAAGCAATTCTACGGCCTGTCGCTGACCGACGACGGGAAGTTCGACAAGGCCCGCGAGCAGTTCGAACAGGCGTTGAATTTGTGGGACGGCTCCAAGTTTTCACTCTTGTGCCGATGGGCGGCTGCCGAGCTGAAGGCAGGCAATCCGCCTCGCGCCGCCGAGTTGATCGCCCAGGCCAACGCCGAGCCCAACCATCGCCTGGCGGTTTGCTATGCCCTCGTGGGCGAAAGCGTCCGCGCGGGCCTGACGACCTCGGAAAAGAAACGCCTGGCCAAGGAACTCAAGGACGCCTTGGCACAGGCCCCGACCCCCGCGGAAATCCTCGTCCTGCTCGAATCCGCCGCCGACCAGCGCGCCACCCACGAGGAGACCTTCCACGGCCAAAAGACCCACGAGAAGACGATCGTCAAGTTTCTGGAGAAAATCGAGTTCGCAACGTTCAGCGAGATGGATCTGACGCGGATCTGCATTTGCCTCCAGACGATGGATGCCCGCAAGGCGTGGCTGCAATGTCTTCATCACGGGCGCCGGCATTTCCTCAAGAATCCGTTCTTCCGCTTGTCCTTCGCCGATTACTATCTGCTCGAACACACGCATGATCCCAAGACGCACCTTGCGCGCGAGCACCTCGACGCCGCTCGACGCCTTGTTCAAGAAATGCCGCGCAGCGACCAACAACAGGCGTTTCTCGAAGAAATTCAAGAACGCGAGGCCGTTCTCGCCGAGATGGATTCGCGCGGTTCGATGATGGACGGTTTCCTGGGCGGCTTCGACCCGTATGGCGACGACGACGACTTCTACGGCGACGAGGACGAGGAGTTTTTCTAGGATCGTTGGACGCGCGGCGCCGATCGGCTTGGATCGTAGACCTCACGCTCCGCGTGAGGAAATCGTCACGCGGAGCGTGACGCCTACGATGCGGCGGCAAATTGACCCGCTACCTAGGATCGAAACGAGGCTTCCTCGGCTCGCAATGTCACGGATTGGCCTGTGGCTGGCGGAACATCGTGGCATCGTGCCTACGAATCAGCATGGCGCCGGTGCCGTCGAGGCGCGGCGACATGGTGTAGACGGCGAATCGTCCCGTATTGATTTCGGTCAGGTAGAGCGCCGTGTTGCCGGCGATCGGCGTTCCCGTTGTCATGAGGAAATGCACGTTCTGCTTGGGAGGAATGTTGAACTCGCGGACAAGATCGACCTCGGCCCAGCCGACGACCTTGCCGAGATTGCGGTCGACGATGGTGCCCAGGAGCTTGCCGGCGCGATAATCGAGGAGCCAAATGCCGTCGGAGGTGACGTTCTGCCCCAGCGCGATGGGGCCGGTGGCGATGACGTAATCTTCATGCCGATCGTTGCCGGCGAGGGCAGGCTGCGAGGCGGGGCGAAGACAAATCGCCCCGGCGACGCCGAGCGCCAGCCCGAGCCCGAGCCAAAAGATACGTCCCATGTCGTTCATGGCGCACCATCCTCCGTGAGGTTGCAAAGCCGGGCGGAGTATACCGTTGTCGCCGAGGGAAACAATGCGGTTTTCCTGATCGTCGTTTAGCGTTCGCATGGCGCCATGCCAACGCAAGTCGAGGAT
>JACQEE010000349.1 GCA_016200725.1 Chloroflexota bacterium | reverse complement strand
CGCTCAGTGCGAGGGCTTCTCGAAGACGAGTTGCAAATCCCCAATCGATCTCGTGCTGAACGCCGCCTCGCACGACGCCAGGTAGTACTCCCACTTGCGGATGAAGACATCGGTGAAGCCGAGCGCGCGGACGGCGGGCAGGTTCTCGAAGAAGCGCTCGCGCCAGCGTCTCAAAGTGACGGCGTAGTGCGGGCCGATGTCCTCGACTCGCGTGATGATGAGGCTGGTGCACTGGAGAGCCTCTTCCATCGCCGCGAGGGAGGGCAGCAGGCCGCCGGGGAAGATGTGCTTCTGGAGCCAGTTCACGCCGTTCTTCTGCGTCTCGAAGCCGCGCTCGGGCACGGTGATCACCTGCATGCCCATGCGGCCGCCGGGCTTGAGCGCCGCCTCGCACGTCTTGAAGAACGTTTCGAAGTACTCGGCGCCGACGGCCTCGAACATCTCGATGGAGACGATGCGGTCGTACTGGCCGGTGACCTTGCGGTAGTCGAGGAACTGCACGTCGATGCGGTCCGAGAGGCCCGCTGTAGCGATGCGTTCTCTCGCCAACTTGAACTGCTCCTCGGAGATGGTGATCGTTGTCACCTTGGCGTTGTAGGTCTGCGCCATGAACATCGCGAAGCCGCCCCAGCCGGTGCCGATCTCCAGCACGCGGTCGCCCTGGCGCATCTCGACGCGCTCGCAGAGGGCGCGGTACTTGTTGATCTGGGCCTCCTTGAGCGGCTGACCGGGCGAGGCGAAGACGGCGCAGGAGTAGGTCATCGTCTCGTCGAGGAACAATCTGAAGAAGTCGTTGCCGAGATCGTAGTGGTCGTGGATGTTCTCGCGGCTCATCTGCACGCTGTTGCGTCGCGCGACGTGGCGGCGGCGATTGCGCAGCCGCGAGAGGAACGACCAGCGCTTGGCGCTCGCAGAGACGTCGTTGCGCGCGGCGAGGGCGAGTTCGAGCAGTGCGACGAGGTCGGGCGACGACCACAGGCCATCCATGTACGACTCGCCGAGGCCGATCTCGCCGCCGCGAATGACGCGAACGAAGAAGTCGTCGCTATGGATGCGCAGCGTGGCCTTGCGCGTCGCGTACTCCGGCCCGTACTGTGCCGTCGAGCCGTCAGGGAACTCGACGGTGAGCCGCCCCACCTTGAGGCTGGAGACCACGCGGATAGCGACACGTCGGGCGAGGCCTGCGAAGGGTGAACTGGACTTCTTGGCGGGTGCGGCGACGGTCAAGGCGCTACCTCAGGGGTCGAGTGGCATTCACGGTAGCATGAGGCGCGAGGCGGGGGCAAACCGAGACTCTGGATTCCTGGGGATGACGGCTCGGATGGATGGGCTGCTACAATAAGTTCCCATGACAGTCAAAAAGAGTGCTCTTTCCAGAGTTAATAAGCCCGTCAGGCTTCGGGTTCCTAAACGGGTGATCAAGTTGGCCCCAAGCGGCTTCGGCCGGGACTGGGATGAGGCCGAGCGCCGCATGTACAAGGAATGGGGCAAAGACCTCCGCAAACTCGCCAAGGACGATGACTAAATTCCTGACCGTCGATCAGGTGAAATACCTGAACGCACGGCAGATAGACCTTTTCGGCGGGAACCATGGCGAGGTCCACGCCGACCGGATTGAGGAAGCGCTCGCCGCTGCGCGTCGCTGCACGACCCTCCATGAAATCGCGGCCGCCTACCTGTTCCATCTCGTTTATCAGCGCCCGTTTAACGATGGACATCGACGTACCGCCGCAGTGGCAGCGCGCATGTTCCTATCCGAGAACGGCTATGATCTGCGCCTCGATGCCATCACGGTATATGAGATGGCGGACGGGCTAGACAAAGGTCGGATAACGTTAGAGCAGGCCGCCTCGATTCTCCGCCGCAACATCAAACCCCGTCGTGATTTCACACGACGATGACGGAATCTTTCTCGACAGGGAACGGGAGTCCTGCGTAGGGCTATAATGGCGCTCCCATGAGCCGCTTCAGCCAGGCAATACAGTCGAACCGGTTTCTCGTCACCATGGAGGCAGCGCCTCCGAAGGGTACGGACGCTGCGCCTGCGCTGAAGGGCATCGAGTTGATGCGCGCCTACGTCGATGGGGTGAACGCCACCGACCAGCAGGGCTCGGTGATGCGCTCGTCGCCGTGGGCGCTGTGTAAGTTGATGCTCGACCGCGGCGTCGAGCCGATCATGCAGGTGACTGCGCGCGACCGGAATCGCATCGCTCTCCAGGCCGAGATTCTCGCCGCGGCCATCCTGGGCATCGAGAACGTCCTGCTGCTCACCGGCGACCCGACGGGCATGGGCGACCATCCTGACGCGAAGGCCGTCTTCGACCTCGGCTCAGTGACCCTCGTCACGATGGCGCGCACGCTGGAGCAGGGGAAGGACATGGCCGGGAACGCGCTCCAGGGGACGCCCAAACTGTGCATCGGCGTGGCCGCAAGCCCCGGCATGAAGCCGCTCGAGCCGGAGATCGAGAAACTCAAGCAGAAGGTCGAGGCTGGGGCGCGGTTCGTGCAGACGCAGCCCGTGTTCGACCTCGAGGAGTTCGCCACGTTCATGGAGCGCATCCGCGGCCTCGATGTGGCCGTGCTCGGCGGGCTGATGCCGCTGAAGTCAGCGAAGAACGCGGCCTTCCTCAACGCCAACATCCCGGGCGTCCACGTCCCCGACTCGCTGGCGCAGGAGATCGACCGGGCGGAGGAGAAGTCGCGCGCGGCGATCGAAATCATGGCGCGGACGGTGCGCGGGCTGCGCAAACTCTGTCGAGGCGTCCACGTGATGCCGATGGGCTGGGAGCGGTACGTGCCCGAGGCGCTGGCGAAGGCCGGCATCGAGCCGAAGACTGCGTCGGCGTAGGCTATGCTCACCGTGGGCGTGGACATCGTGGAGATCGACCGCGTCGAAGAGGCGATCAAGCGGCGCGGCGAGCGGTTCCTCAAGCGCATCTACACCGACGCCGAGTTGATCCTCTACCGCGACCGCATGAGCGAACTGGCGGCGCGTTTCGCAGGGAAAGAGGCCGTGATGAAGGCGCTGGGCACAGGCATTCGCGGCGTCGGCTGGAAGGAGATTGAGATCCTACCGAACCGTCGCGGGAAACCCATCGTGCTGCTGCACGGCCGGGCGAAAGAGCGGGCGAAGTTGATGGGACTGAAGGAGCTGGGCATCAGCCTGTCGCACTCGAAGGCATTTGCCGTCGCGTCGGTAGTCGGAGGTGGCGAGTGAAGGTCGTCACCTCTGAGCAGATGCGACGCCTCGAGGCTGCCGCAGAGGCGCGCGGCATCTCTAGCGACCAGTTGATGGAGCAGGCGGGCCTCGCCGTCGCCGAGCGATGCCGCGCGCTGCTCGGCGGCGACCTCAAGGGCGACCACGTGACGGTGCTCGTCGGTCCCGGGAACAATGGCGGCGATGGCCTCGTCGTGGCGCGGCATTTGAACGAGTGGGGCGCGCGCGTCCACGTGTTCCTCTGTGCGAAGAGGAAGTCGCCGGACCCGAAGTTGGACCCGCTGGTCGACCTGGCGGTGGATATTACTGATTTGGTTGCGACACCGGACGCGAGGCCGCTCGCGCGGGCGCTGTGGTCGTCCCTCCTCGTGGTCGACGCGCTCCTTGGCACCGGGCGGCTGCGGCCCCTCGAAGGCGCGATGCGCGTCGGCGTCGAGCAACTTGCCAAGGGAAAGCAATCAAAGCCCACGCTCATCGTCGTCGCGTTGGATCTGCCGTCGGGCCTCGACGCTGACACGGGCGCATGCGACCCGGCGACGCCGCAGGCCGATGTCACGATCACGCTCGGCTACCCGAAAGTTGGCCTCTTCAACTTCCCCGGCGCGGCGAAGGT
>JACQEE010000348.1 GCA_016200725.1 Chloroflexota bacterium | reverse complement strand
CGTTATTTGGTCCGATGAAAATAGTGAGCTGTCCAAGTGTGAGATCCAACTCCTTGACGCTTCTAAAGTTAGTTGCCTTGATTTGGCGGAGCATATTGCCCTCCACTTCCTAGTGTACGCGCAAAGATTTTCGCGCCGAGTGTTGACGGGCTCCCTACCTGAACCGGAAGACTTTGATGGCGGCGATGGAGAGGATGGCGATCCAGAGGAACATGAGGCCGATCTCGGGGCCGAAGTCGGTAAGCGGCTTGGAATCGAGGGCGACGCCGCGCATGGCGGTGAGCATCGGCGAGAGGGGCAGGAACTTCACCACCTTCGGCAGCACGCCGGGGAGATCCTCGACGCGGAAGAATGTCCCGGCGAGGAAGACGATCGGCAGGACGACGGCGTTGCCGAGGCCGCTGGCGGCGGCGACGGTGCGCGTGTAGGCGCCGACCATGAAGCCGATGCAGATGAAGATGGTGTTGCCGAGGATCACGAGTATCGCCATGTAGATGATGTTGCCGTGGACGTTGCCGCCAAGGACCCAGACACCGAACGCCAGGATGATGCCCGCCTGGAAGAGCGCGACGAGCAGGTGCGACAGCACGAGGCCGGTGAAGAACGTGCGCACGCGCAAGGGCGTCGCGAGGATGCGCTTGAAGATGTTCTGCTGGCGGTAGAGGGCCAGCGCCGAGGCGAGGCCGATCACCGAGAAGGTCATGCAGCCCATGCCCACGAAGCCAGGGAGGAGGAAGTCGAAATAGTTAGACTTCTGCGAGCGCACGGCCTGCGTCTCGAGGGTGAGTTTGCTCGGCGCGTTCGCGAGTTGCAGGTTCACCTGATCGAGGAAGCGCTGCATCGTCCCGAGGCCGAGCGCGGCGATCGGGCTCGTCTGGTCGTAGACCATCTGCACGCGCGCGGGCTGCCCGGCCTCGACCGCCGTCGCGAGTCCCGGCGGGAGAATCATGAGGAACTTGAGGTCGCCGGTCTGCACTTCGTCGCGCGCCTCCGCCTCGTCGGTGCGCATGTACGTCTTCACGCCATCGAGTTGATGGAGGTTCGTAACGATGCGCGCTGAGACGGCATCGCTGGAGCGATCGATCACGCCGACGTCGAGGCTGGGCGGCTTATCGAGATCGAAGAGGCCGAAGACGGCGACGAAGACGAGCGGGAAGGCCAATGACCAGAAGAGCGCCTGGCGGTTGCGCACGAGCATCTTGAGGTTGGCGATCACCAGGGGCAGCAGCATGTCATGCGCTCCGAACACGGGCGCATCTGAGATGCGCCCCTACGCGATTGGCGTTGACCAGGGGCAGGAGCATGTTACGTCACATGCCCTGGGAGCGGCTGGCCGGTGAGCGCGAGGAAGACGTCCTCGAGCGTAGCGGGCTTCACCTGCAGGCGCTCGAGGTGGGTGTTGGCGCCGCTAGCCCAGGCGAGCAGCGCGGGGAGCGTGCGCGCGGCGTCCTTCGACTGGAGCGTGTACGAACCGCCCGCGCCAGCCTCGACGTTGGCGACGCTGTCGAGCGCGGCGAAGGCGTTGGGCTGCGCATGGCCGTTGACCTCGAAGCGTATCTCGTAGGGCGCAGGCAGCGAGAGCACCAAGTTCTGCGGCGTGTCCAGCGCCACGATCTTCCCCTGGTGCATGATGGCGACGCGTCCGCAGAGCGCCTGCGCTTCGTCCATGTAGTGCGTGGTGAGGACGATGGTGTGCCCCTCGGCGTGGATGTGCTCGACGAGGCTCCAGAGGTCGCGGCGCGCCTTGGGGTCGAGGCCGGTGGTCGGCTCGTCGAGGAAGACGACCTCGGGGTCGTTGACCAGAGTCGCGGCGACGCTGAAGCGCTGCTTCTCGCCGCCCGAGAGGTTGTTTACGGTAGCCTTGGCTTTGTGCTCGAGGCCGACGAGGGCGAGGAGGTCCATCGGCTTGCGGCGCTTGGGGTAGAAGCGGCCGAAGAGGTCGAGCAACTCGATGAGCGTGAGGTAGTCGAAGTAGGACGTGGCATGGAGTTGGACGCCGATGCGCTGCTTGACGGTGACGGGGTCGCGGGCGGTATCGAGGCCGAGGACGAGCGTGCGGCCGGACGTCGGCGCGTGGAGGCCTTCGATGCACTCGAGGGTGGTGGTCTTGCCGGCGCCGTTGGGGCCGAGGATGCCGAAGACTTCGCCGCGCGCGACGCTGAAGGAGACGCCACGCACGGCCTCGAGTTGGCCGTAGCGCTTGACGAGGGCTTCGACGACGATGTCGTATTGCTGCGCGGAGGCCACGCGGACGCTCCTGCAGAGGGGATTCGAACGCGGGGACATTGTAGCAGCGTCGCGCGCGGGCGGACTTGAAGTCCGCCCCTACTGTGCCACCCGGGGCGTTGACTGCAACTCGGTGTGGGCGCGGCATTTTGCTGTATGCGTGGCGTTGGTTGTCCCACCCACCCGCCCTCGTGGATTGTGGGGGGACACCCCCCACGCCCCCCCCCCCCCGTCCTTCGACTTCGCTCAGGACAAGCCTGGGGGCTTTGCCCCCAGAACCCCTATAAGCCGCCGCTCGCTGCGCTCGCGGAGCGCAACGTCGGTGGCGACTTGCGTGACGTTAGTTGTGATCGTGAGGGTTCGGGCGGATTTGAAATCCGCCCCTACACAAGAGGGCGCAACTCCAGCAACAGGCTCGAGCGATGGCGTACTCGTGGGGTTTCCCCTCACTCCTTACTCTCTCCCTCGAGGGGGAGAGCGATTGGTCGGCGGCGTTCGTGGCACTGACTTTCCAACTCACCCGCGCTCATATGGGACAGGTCGCGTTGCGGAGGTAGAATGAGCGGCAGGAGAGCATCATGCCGAAAGTGAACGTCGTGGCGTGTACTTTGTGCGGCACCAAGTTTCATGTGCCTGTGGCGCCGGGACCGGTGAAGGCTCCGAAGCATCGGGACCCTGAGGACACGACTTCGGGCAATCGCTATGAGCCGTGCCCTGGTTCCGATAACGTGACGAAGTTTATCGAGACTATCGCGACGTAGTGACTGGCGTGGCGTCTCGGGCGGATTTGAAATCCGCCCCTACTGTACCGCTCGGGGCGCTGGCTGCGCCTTCCAGGGTTGGCAGCACACGAGAGGTTACGGGTCGATTTGAAATCGACCCCTGCATAAGACCGGGGCGTGCTGGGCGACAGCAGGTGCTGGCTGCGTACGTGGCCTTTCACCCTCACTCCCTGCTCTCCCCCTCAAGGGGGAGAGCGATTGGTTGGCGGCAGGCGTGGCGTGGGACGACTTCGTTGAGTGTGGGGTGCGTCGTGGCCCTGGGGCGACCGGCCGGCCGCCCCTACGGGACTGCTCGCAGCGGTGGTGACGGGCACAGACGCAAGGCCGTCCTAGCCACGTTGCTTCGGTATACTGCGCCGGAATGATGGACGATGCGTTGCCACGCGGGCCGAGTGCGCTGCGAGCCTTTGCTTACAAGGGCTATGGCTGGTTTTGGATCGCGGGGTTCTGCGGGTTCGGGTCGGTGCAGATGCAGGCGCTGGCGCGGGGGTACCTAGCGCGGCAATTGACGCCTTCGCCGCTGCTGGTGACGGCGACGTTCGCGGCGCAGGCGCTGCCGCTGGTGGTGGCGCCGCTGATCGGCGGGTCGCTGGGCGATCGCATCGACCGCAAGCGGATCCTGGTGGTCGCGGAGACGGCGCATCTGCTGCAGATCCTGGCGTTCTCGCTGCTGCTCGTGGCGGGCGCAGTGAACATCGGCGTGCTGCTCGGGTTCGCCATCGCATCAGGGTTCACGTGGAGTTTCGGGTTGCCTGTGCGACAGGCGATGATCCAAGACCTCGTCCCGCAATCGTCGCTGGCGAACGCGGTGATCCTGTTCACGGGCGTGTTCAACGCGATGCTGGTGCTGGCGCCGGGGCTCTCCGGTTTCATCATCAAGTGGGCGAGCGTAGAGGCCTCATTCTTCACGGCGATGGGACTGACGGCGGCGTCGCTGCTGTTCATGTTCGGGGTGCCAGGAGGCATGTCGATACGATCGAAGAAGCGCGAGCCGCCGCTGAAGATGCTGCTCGAGGGCGCGAAGTTCATCAAGTCGTCGGCGAACCTGACGATCGTGATCATCGGGCTGGCGGCGTACACGGCGCTGGCGCAGGCCTACTACGCGATCCTGCCGGTGTTCCAGAAGGACGTGCTGCACGTGGACGCGGGCGGGCTGGGCCTGATGTCGACGATGGTCGGGGTTGGCAGCGTCTCGGCCTCCCTGATCCTGGTCGCAGCGACGCCGCGGGGGCCGAAGCCGGCGATGATGGTGTTGATGGGCCTGCTGCAAGGGATCGCGCTCGTGGGGTTCGCGCTGTCGTCGAATTTCGGGCTCTCGCTCGGACTGCTGGCGCTCGTGGGGATGTTCCAGTCGGGGTTCCTGACGCTGAACACGGCGATGGTGCAGGAGCTGACGCCTCGGGAGATGGGCGGTCGCGTGATGGCGCTGCGGACGGTGCCGTGGGGACTCCAGCCGGCGGGCCAGGTGTCGCTGGGGTCGATCGCGGGAGCGACGAGCCCGCGGACGGGGCTGGCGATCGTGGCGACGAGTTCGGTCGCGATGCAGGCAGTCGTGCTGGTGTGGGTGCGGAGCATGCGGGAGGCGGTGCGGCGGGAGGTGGAGGCTGGG
>JACQEE010000347.1 GCA_016200725.1 Chloroflexota bacterium | reverse complement strand
GACTGAATGCGGGTGGAGCGCGGGTGCGTGAAGATGGCCAGGGTGGCGGTCCACCATCCGGGGGAGGCGATCGAGGCGGCTACGGCGACCGCGGGCCACGTCGCGAGGGTGGGTACGGCGGGCCCCCGCGTGACCGCGGGGGCTACGGAGGCCCACCACGCGGATCGCGTCGCGAAGGTGGCTACGGCGGGCCGCCTCGCGGAGACCGGCCACCATTCCGGCGCGAGGGGCCACCGCCACCGAGGCAGTGATATAGCGGCTGTCCCCTTCCCTTTAGGGAAGGAGCAGGGGTTAGGTTGAATGAAAGCCCTGGGAAACCGGGGCTTTCTGTTTGAGCGGCTACGGGCAACGCCTATAATGTGGTGGTCGCTTTCAGGAAGGTGTCATGAGCGCGATTCGCGTCGTGGTCAACGGAGTGATGGGCAAGATGGGGCAAGCGGTGAGCGCCGGGCTCGCGGCGACTCCCGGTCTTGCCGTCGTCGGCGGCGCGGACATCGCGGCGAAGCAGCCGAAGATGGCCATTGCCGGCGTCGAAGTGCCAGCGGCCACGTCCATCGAGGCGCTGCTCGCGAACGTGCAGGCCGACGTGCTTGTCGACTTCTCGACAGCCAAGGCAACACTCCCGGCTGTGCGCGCGGCGGCCCAACGCAAGGTCAACTTCGTCGTCGGCACGACGGGCTTCGACGAGGCCGCGGTAGGTGAGATGCGGGCTCTGGCGGAGAAGCACGGTGTCGGCGGCATGGTCGCTCCTAACTTCGCGCTTGGCGCGGTGCTGCTCATGCACCTCTCGCAGAAGGCCGCGCCGTTTTTCGAGTACGTGGAGATCATCGAGACGCACCACGAGACGAAGATCGATGCGCCCTCCGGGACTGCGGCAGCGACGGCGCGCATGATCGCGCAGGCGAAGGGCAAGGCGTTCAAGCGCAACGTGGCGGAGAAGGAGACGGTCGCCAATACGCGCGGTGGCTTCATTGACGGGGTCACGATCCATAGCAGCAGGCTGCCCGGAAAGATGGCGCACCAAGAGGTGATCTTTGGCATCGAGGGGCAGACGCTGAGCCTGCGCCACGACCAGATCAGCCGCGATGCCTTCGTGCCAGGGATTGCGATGGCGGTGCGGCACGTGGTGGCGCACAAGGGATTTGTCTTTGGCCTCGATAAGTTGATGGGGTTGAGCTAGCCATGGGACTCAAGATCGCGCTGGTGGGAGCGACGGGCGCTGTAGGCGCTGTCTTCCTCCAGATATTGCCGAAGAGCAAGTTGAAGGTCGACGAACTGCGCCTGTACGCGTCAAAGCGGTCGACGGGTACGCGGTTGGCGTACGACGGCAAGAGCCTCGTTGTGCAGGAGGCCACGCCGGACGTCTTCCGAGGCGTGGACTTTGCCTTCATCTCGGCGACGACCGAGGTGTCGAGGACGCTGTGTCCGGCCGCGGCGAAGGCGGGAGCCATCGCCATCGACGACTCCTCAGCCTTCCGGCTCGAAGACAACGTGCCACTAGTGGTGCCGGAGGTCAACGCGGAAGACTTGGCAAAGCACCAGCGCATCGTCGCCACGCCGAACTGCACGACCGTGCCCCTCGTCATGGCGCTGCACGCGCTGCGACGGGCCGCACCGGTGACGCGAGTCACTGTGGCGACGTCCCAGGCTGTATCCGGCGCGGGCGCTGCTGCCGTGCGCGAGTTGACCGACCAGACGAAGACCGTGCTCGGCGGCGGGAAGGCGCAGCCGTCGGTATTCCCGCACCAGATCGCCTTCAACGCTCTGCCGCAGGTGGATGCGTTCATGGAGGACGGCTACACCAAGGAAGAGTGGAAGATGCAGCAGGAGACGCGCAAGATCCTGCACATGTCCGCGCTGCCATTCTCGGCGACGTGCGTGCGGGTGCCCGTCTACCAGGCGCACAGCATGTCGGTGCAGATCGAGTTCGCGAAGCCGGTATCGCCGTCGGAAGCCCGTGCGCTGCTATCGGAGATGCCCGGCGTGCGCGTCGTCGACGACATGGCGAACAAGCGCTACCCGCTGGCAACGGAGGCCACCAACGCTGATGACGTCCTCGTCGGTCGCATCCGCAAGGACTCTTCGCTGGCGAACGGACTGGCCCTCTGGCTCTCCGCCGACAACCTTCGCAAGGGCGCAGCGCTCAACATGATTCAAATCGCTGAGGCGATGGTCGCGCAGGGGCTGGTGAGGGGGGAATAGAGGGTACGTGTCTCTGCAAAGCGGTACCGGCCATTGCTCGACAAGAAGCGGGTCCTTGGTGTCGAGCGTGCTAGCTTAACAAGCCGCTTCGCATCTGGCCGCTTGGCCACAACTGTTAAATAGCACCTACCTTGCGAAGCTTAGCCCATCATTCATTAAGCGCAATACGCAACTCTGTTTTCAAATTGGCCCCATTATGTTCACACTCATACCAACTAATGGTGCAATTGTAATCGGGAAGACCGAATGAGTGACGAAACTGCACGTACATATGACATGTGTGAAAGACCCCTTCACTGTCGCTTTAGCCTACGCGGGTGAAAACTTCACCACCGGAGTCCGTGGTCCATACGGTCGGCTCATATCCCAACACTTCTCGGGCTCGCTCGACAAGCAATCTCAAGGCGACGCGCTTGGAAATGCGAAGAGGTGTTGCCATCGTAACCTCCTGTTGGCTTGTCGACACAACCAAGAAGGCCTGAGGCATATTGCCGGTCGAATAGAAGAATAATATCACTGCAAGCAGCACTCGATTCCACAGCACAATGCCTGGCGCACGGTTGCATTCCGCTGTATCGTATCCACATCCGCTGCCTGGAGGCAGACTGTCATGGCTGAGTTAGGCCGTTTGTTGACTGCGATGGTCACGCCGTTCACCCCAACTGGCGAGGTTGACTACGCGCGCGCTAAGGCGCTGGCGCTCGCCTTGCTTGACTCGGGGAGCGACGGCGTCGTGGTCTGCGGCACGACGGGCGAGTCGCCGACGGTCACCAGCGACGAGAAGATCAAGTTGTTCCAGGTGATCAAGAGCGCCATTGGCCGTCGCGGCTCGGTGGTCGCGAACACGGGCACGAACGATACGGCGCGCTCGATCGAGTTGAGCAAGAAGGCCGAGGCCATCGGCGTCGACGCGCTGCTGCTGGTGGTGCCCTACTACAACAAGCCGTCGCAGGAAGGGCTCTACCGCCACTTCTCGGCCATCGCCAAATCGACGCCGCTGCCGTGCATCCTGTACAACGTGCCGTCGCGGACGATCACGGACCTGAAGGCGGAGACGGTGCTGCGCCTCGCCGAGGTGCCGAACATCATCGGCATCAAGGAGGCGAGCGGCAACATCGAGCAGATCACCGGGATCATCAACGGTACGAAGGGCCGCAACTTCCGCGTGTGGAGCGGCAACGACGCCGACACCTTCGCGATCATGGAGCGCGGCGGCTACGGAGTCGTGGCGGTCGCCTCGCACCTCGTGGGCAAACAGATCAAGCAGATGATCGAGTTGTGCGTGAAGGGCGACTTCGCGAAGGCGAAGGCCATCCACGAGTACCTCGCGCAGTTGAACAAAGACCTGTTCGTGGTCGCCAACCCGATCCCGGTGAAGTACGCGCTGAACCAGGTGGGCTTCCCCGTCGGCGGCTACCGGCTGCCGCTGTGCGAGCCGGACGCGGCCTCGGCGGCGATCATCACCGCCACGGTGAAGCGCTACACCATCGACCTGCCGGTGCCCGCCGGCGCTCGCGGGCGGTAGAGTGCCTCTGTGATTCCCTGAGGCGTCCTCGCCGAAGGGCCTGCGTCCCCGCTCTTCGCCCCACGGGACGGGCCCCTAGCGCCATGCGCTATCCTGTGCCCTCGGAGGGGTGCGATGGCGAAGACCGGAAGAGCGGCTGTCTGGAAAGGCGCCCATAGCAAGTTCGACATCAGAGAGTACCCGCTGCCTGACCTCGAACCGGGGGCGATCCTCGTCAAGATCGCGATGACGAACATCTGCGGGACCGAACTGCACCTGTATCGCGGCGACATCGACGTGCGCAAGTTAGGAGTCAAGCCGCGGGAGAGCATCGGCGGGCACGAGATGTCGGGGCGTGTCTACGCGCTCGGCAAGGACAAGAAGACGGACTCGCTAGGGCGGCCGCTGAAAGAGGGCGACCGCATCATCTACCAGTACTTCCAGCCGTGCGGCCAGTGCTACTACTGCCTCACGAATGCATCGAACTCGTGCCCCAACTTCATGCGGCGCTACACGCTCGGGCAGTGGCCGTACTTCACCGGCGGCTTCGCCGAGTACTACTACATGACGCCGGGTCGCCAGGCGTTCAAGGTCATGGACGACCGCATCCCGGACAGCCTGCTCGCCTCGGTGAATTGTGCCTTCTCCGAGGTGGCCCAGGGGCTGCATCGCATCAACCTGCGGCCAGGGCAGAGCATCGTGCTGCAGGGCGTCGG
>JACQEE010000317.1 GCA_016200725.1 Chloroflexota bacterium | reverse complement strand
CGAAGGCCGTCTCGTTCGTGTTCCACAGGGCGGCGGAGAAACCGAGCGGGATACCGAGCAGCAGCACGCTGAGCCAGGCAAGAATGCTCTTCTTCTCGATGACGAGGTCGGCCATGACGACGAGCACGGCGATGCCGACCATGCTGATTTCAGGCGAGAGCAGGTAGAAGTCTCGGGGGTGCATGCTCATCGCCTCACTTGATGCCCGCCAGGACGGCGATGCGCTGCGTATCTTCGTGGAGGTCAGCCCAAACGCGGTCGAGGTCGCGACGTGAAACCCAGAGGGCTTCGCCGACGTCGCTGGCAGGTTTCAGGTCACCGCTAACTCGACGCGCCATATGCGTAATGTAGAGCACATGCAGGGGTATTTGATCGCCGGCGCGGACGATGCGCTCGACGAGCGGGTTGGCGCGACCAACCTCCACGTCGAGGCCGGTCTCCTCGAGCACTTCGCGGCGGATGCCGTCGGTGATGGACTCGCCGGTGTCGAGTTTGCCGCCGGGGAAGATCCACCTGCCGCTCCAGAAGCTGCGGCGCTGCGGCACGTGCTTTACGAGCAGGATACGCTCGACGTCTTGGACGATCGCCCCAACGGCGACGACGATGCGGCCTGAAGGCATGCCGTAAGCGGGCTCCGTAGCAGGAGCGCGCCCCTCGACAGGCTAAGGGCGAACGGCATTGGTTGGTTTAGCCACCGGGACCTCCGAAGAGAGCGGCGATGGGCTTGATGCCAGCGTCGAAGAACTTGGTGACGAATGCGGGATAGATGCCGATGGCCATAATCGCCACGGTCATGCCCGCAAGGGGGACAGCCTCGGCGAGGCTGATGTCGCCGATCGCTGACCAACGCGGCTTCTGCGGGCCGAACATCACGCACTGGACAGTCCACAAGATATAGCCAGCGCTCAGGAGCACGCCGAGAGTCGCGAGCAGGGTCGCAACCTTGTAGTGGTTGAAGGCGCCGAGGAAGACGAGCAGTTCGGCGACGAAGCCGCTCATGGTCGGGAGGCCCAGGGATGCGAGGCCAGCAATCATGAAACCGATAGCGAGGAGCGGCATGCGCGGGGCGAGACCGCCGAGATCGGGGATGTGGCGGGTATGGGCCTTCTCGTAGATGTAGCCAGCGACCATGAAGAGCATGCCGGTAATCGTTCCGTGGGTAAACATCTGCGTCGCCGCGCCAGTGAGACCGAGTTGGCCAAGCGAGGCGATGCCGAGGACGACGAAACCCATGTGGCTAATCGAGGAGTAGGCGATCAGGCGCTTGAGATCGCGCTGCCTGAACACCATGACGCCGCCGTAGACGACGTTGACGACAGCCAGAGTTGCCAGAAGCCAAGCCCAGTCGTGCGCAGCGCCGGGGAAGAGGCTGATGCAGATGCGGATGATGCCATAGCCACCCATCTTGAGCATGACGCCGGCGAGCATGACGCTCGCGGCCGTAGGCGCATCGGTGTGGGCATCGGGCAACCAGGTGTGGAAGGGCCACATGGGCAGTTTGACGGCGAAGGCGGCAAGGAGGAGGAAGAAGAGGCCCTGGCTGGTAACGAGCACCGTGGTGAAAGGCGTGTCGCGAAGCGCAATCATGTCGAAGGTGCCAGCGGAGAAGTAGATGACCAGGATGCCGGCGAGCATGAGCGCGCTGCTGCCCATGGTGTAGAGCAGGAACTTCATCGCCGAGTACTCTTTGCGGCCACTCCCCCAGACCAGAATCATGAGGAACATGGGGAGGAGTTCGACCTCCCAGAAGAGGAAGAAGAGGAGGAGATCGAGAGAGACGAAGACACCGGTAATGCCGGACTGGAGGAGGAGGAGCCAGAAGAAGAACTCTTTGGCGCGAGTGTCTACGTGCCAAGAGACGAGGACGGCACCAACGCCAAGCAGCGCCGTCAATGCAACGAGCGGAGCACTCAAGCCATCGACGCCGAGGTAGTACTGGACGTTGAAGGCCGTGATCCAGTTGTGCTTCTCGACGAACTGCGGCGCGGCGTTGCCGAGATCGATGCGCGCCCAGACGACGAGCGCCATGACCAGCGTCGCCAGCGTGGCGGCGAGGGCGAGCCACTTGACCTGACGGTCGTTACGCGCGAGTAGAAGCACCGCGATCGCGGCGCCGGCGGGGAGGAAGACGATAGCGCTTAGCATGTCGCAGCCTCGTAAGAGCCCTTCGACAAGCTCAGGGCGAACGGATTAGCGCTTAGCATCGCGCCGCCTCGCAAGAGCCCTTCGACAAGCTCAGGGCGAACGGGTTACGCAGAGGAAGCAGTAGCCACAGCATACTTAGCCCCATAGCCAGAACCCCGCGAGGATGAGGGCGATGCCGAGTGAGATGACTGCGCCGTAGGTCTGCACCTGGCCAGTCTGTAACGCGGCAGGGATGCGACCTAAGTTGCGACCAAGCCAACCAGCGAAATGGACCGAGCGGT
>JACQEE010000316.1 GCA_016200725.1 Chloroflexota bacterium | reverse complement strand
TGAAGCCGCACCATGTCGTCATCGGACACTGCGACTGGAACCACAACACGGCCTACCATCGCTCGCTGCTCGAGCGCGGCTGCTACATCGGCTTTGACGGCGTCGGCATCGATGGCCTCTGCCCCGACGAGGTGCGCATCAAGAACATTGTCGAACTCACCAAGGCTGGGTTCGCTAAGCAGATCGTCCTCAGCCATGACAACATCGGCTGCTTGCACTTCTCACCTGGGGACGCCCCTGCTGGCATGGCCGCCAGCCTCAAGAACCCCAAGCGTCGCTACACCTATCTGCTCGAGGAATTTATTCCTAAACTACGCACTGCTGGAGCTACAGACGACACGATCAAGACGCTGACCGTCGAAAATCCAAGGCGCTACTTTGCGGGTGAGTCTTTCTAGCGCCCGCGCTCGATACTGCACATAACGACCTATATCCTCCATCCGGGGTATGCCATGAAAGCGGCCCGCTTCCATGAACACGGTGAACCTGACGTCCTTCGCTATGAGGACGCGCCAGAGCCCAAGATCGGGCCAGCAGAGGTGCTCGTTCGCGTACGGGCCTGTGCCCTCAATCATCTCGATATGCAGGTGCGCCGCGGGCAGTTCGGAAAGTCGCCGCACCTGCCTCACATTCTGGGCGCCGACATCGCCGGAGTGGTCGAGCAAGTAGGAAGCCTCGTCACCCATGTCAAACCTGGCGATGAGGTCATCATGGCGCCGGGGGTTGGCTGCGGAGCCTGCCAGCAGTGCTTCGATGGACGCGACAACCTCTGTCCGCGCTACTCCACGATCGGCGCTGGGGCGCGGCACGGCGGTTATGCTCAGTACGTGTCGGTTCCGGGCACCAACGTCCTACCGAAGCCCGCGCGACTCTCGTTCGAAGAGGCGGCAGCCCTGCCACTCGTGCTTCTGACCGCGTGGCACCAGGTGATGACGAAGGGGCAGTGCCGCCGTGGGGAGACGGTTCTCGTGATTGCGGCAGGCAGCGGCGTCGGCAGCATGGCGCTGCAGGTGGCGAAACTCGCCGGCGCGCGCGTCATCGCAGCCGCGGGCAGCGATGCCAAACTCCAGAGGACGAAGGCTCTCGGCGCTGACGAGACGATCAACTACACGACGCATAATCTGAAGGATGAAACGCTGAGTCTCACCGAAGGGCGCGGCGTCGATCTCGTTCTCGATAGCGTCGGCGGCACACTGATGGTGCAGGGAATGCAATCGCTGGTGCTGGGCGGGCGCCTCGTCAACTGCGGCGTAACCAGTCGCGAGGAACTGCGCATCGACTGGTGGCGAGAGCAGACGAAGGGGCACAGCCTCATCGGGATGCGCATGGGCGGCAAGGGGGAACTTGTCGAGGGGCTTAAGTTCGTGGCCACGGGGCAACTAAAGCCCGTTGTCTACAAAGTGCTGCCGCTCAGCGAGGCTGCCACTGCGCATCAGATGATGGAAGGCCGCGACGTCTGCGGCAAGCTCGTACTCAAGGCGCCGTGACCGGACGGTTCCTGGGCGCGCTCCCTCTGTCGTCTCCCATGCGGCGCCGGCAATCCCGCGCGCAACAGGATTGGTCAAGGTGGGGTGGTAGGCCGAGGCGCGGCTAGGCTGACCACACCTGCAGTGGTGACGGCGTTCCACTTTCCGCCGAAGGCGAAAACCCCTTGTCCGTTGGCCTCACCAGGGGCCTTGTCACCAGTGAACCGATAGAGTGTGTTCCCGTTGTACGTGACCTGCGTGCCCTGAGGCCGGCTGATGGTTGCGAGGAAACTAGGGTTTACCCCTTCGCCAGGTTGCGGAGCACCTGAGATGAGTAAAGGCGGCCAGCTGGTCAAGCAATCACCAGTGCAGCCGCTCCCGGTGCCGGAATCGGAAGACAAGTGATACAAGGTGAACCCGTCTGCGTCGATGAGGATGATGCCTAGCCCGCCCACCAGCGCTGACTTTATCAGATTGCCTGAGACCTGCGCGTTGGTACCACCCGTTGCTTTCGTTGGTGGCGACGACGCATCGCCCTGCGGAGGTGCGCTACTGTTACCTCCGCACGCCGAGGCAAGCACCGCTCCAACCGTGACTGTTGCGAGGCTCCCAATCGTCCAGCGTCGCCACTTCGTAATTCCTAGCATGGGAAACCCTCCTGTGTGCTCAATGCCGTTCTCTTAGTTGGTGTCTGCATATATGCGCCGGTAGTTCTGCGAGAATATCTGCCGCCGCTCGCTTTCCGTCAAGGGCATGTCCAACATGACCTGTACGAACTCGAGCGGATCGCAGATTGGGTAGTTCGTGCCGAAGATGACGCGGTCTGTCCCGATGCGCCTGAACAGTTCCGCTGCCTCCTTCAATGACCGTCCCCCGGACTTGCCCACGAGTCCCAGCCAGTACGACGTATCGGTGTACAGGTTCTGGTAACGAGCCGTCAGCCGCGCGACCTCTTCTTCCGCGCCCATGCCCACGTGCGCCAGCACGACCTTCGCTTTCGGATACGTCTTCAGAACTGACTCGAAGTGCATCGGGTGGGCGAATTCGTTCGGCCCGACGCGTC
>JACQEE010000315.1 GCA_016200725.1 Chloroflexota bacterium | reverse complement strand
GCAAGTTCGGCTTTGACGCGGACACCTGCGGCGTAATCGTCTCGATCAAGGAGCAGTCGGGCGACATCGCGATGGGCGTCAACAAGGCGCTCGAGGCGAAAGAGGGAATGGGACTGCAAGACGACCTCGACACCGGCGCCGGTGACCAGGGCATGATGGTGGGCTTCGCGTGCAACGAGAGCGAGCCCTTCGCGCCGGGGACGTACATGCCGCTCACCGTGTACTTATCACACGAGTTGACGCGGAAGTTGGCGGAACTGCGCAAAAACATGACGCTGCCCTACCTGCGGCCGGACGGCAAGTCGCAGGTGACCGTGGAGTACAGCTACGGCAAGCCGAAGCGGGTCCACACGGTGGTCGTGAGCACGCAGCACGCGCCGGAGGTCTCGCAGAGCGTCATCCACCGCGATGTGCTGGAAGAGGTGATCAAGGTCGTCATCCCGAAAGAACTGCGCGATAAGGACACGAAGATCTTCGTCAACCCGACGGGCAGGTTCGTGATCGGCGGCCCGACGGGCGACTCGGGGGTGACCGGGCGCAAGATCCTGGTGGACACGTACGGCGGCGTCGCGCGGCACGGAGGCGGGGCGTTCTCGGGCAAGGACCCGACGAAGGTCGACCGCTCGGGCGCGTACGCGGCGCGCTGGGTGGCGAAGAACATCGTCGCCGCAGGGCTGGCCGACCGCCTGGAGATCCAGGTGTCGTACGCCATCGGGGTGGCGAAACCCCTCTCGGTCTCCATCGAGACGTTCGGCACGAACAAGATACCGGACGACAAGATCCTGGCGCTCATCAACAAGCACTTCGACCTGAGGCCCGGGGCCATCATCAAGAACCTGAACCTGCGCCGGCCCATCTACCGGCCGACCGCGTCGTACGGCCACTTCGGGCGCACCGACGTGTTCTTCCCATGGGAGGACACGAGCAAGGCGCCGGCCATCGCGGCGGACGCAGGCATGCGCATGGCGACGAAGCGGCCAACGGCGGCAGCGGCGTCGAAGAAGGCGGGGGCGACCTAACCCCCCTCCCCCTTCCCTTCAGGGAAGGGGGAGACGGGACGAGAGGTGTATTCCTGCGAGGCATGGGATGCTGACCCGAAGCGGGTCAGCATGACAAAGAAGAGGCTGCCGTATAATTCGGCTGTTCGCCACTCGGGAGCCTTCCTATGGTCAGCACCCTGAAGCCTGGGTTCACGCCGGTCAAGTTTGGGACGGACGGCTGGCGCGCGATCATCGGCGAGGACTACACGTTCGCGAATGTGCGGGCGTGCGCGCAAGGCGTCGCCGATTATGTGCGCTCGACTGGCATGGCGGCGCAGGGCTTCGTCGTGGGCTACGACACGCGGTTCGCATCCGAGGACTTCGCGGCGGCGGTGGCCGAGGTAGTCGCGGCGAACGGCATCAAGGTTTGGCTGTGCGATCGCGCGTGCCCGACACCAGCGGTGTCGTGGAATGTGCTGGAGAAGCAGGCGGCGGGGGCGGCGGTCATCACGGCGAGCCACAACCCGGCAAAGTGGAACGGCTTCAAGTACAAGCCGGACTATGGCGGGAGCGCGTCGCCGGAGGTGGTCGCGGAACTGGAGCGGCGCATCGCGGCGGCCCAGGCATCGGGGGGAATCAAGCGTGCTTCCGTTCATGGTTCCCTTCGCGAAGCCTCAGGGCAGGCTATCAGTTCACCACGAACGGAACCTGGGGGCTCAGGGCGAACGGACCCTCACCCTGCACCCTCTCCCGCAGACGGGAGAGGGGTGGAGCGGTTCGATCCGCTGCCGCCGTACCTGGCACAGTTGTCGCGGCTAGTGGACCTCGAGGCGATCAAGCGGTCACGGCTGCGTATCGCGGTGGACAGCATGCACGGCGCAGGGGCAGGCATCATCGCGCGACTGCTCTCGGGCGGGACCTGCCAGGTGATCGAGTTGCGCGGAGAGCGGAATCCGGCGTTCCCAGGCATGGACCAGCCGGAGCCGATCACGCAGAACCTCAAGGAACTGTGTGCCTTCCTCGCGGCAGGCAAGGCGGACGTCGGACTGGCCACAGACGGCGACGCCGACCGGCTGGGGCTGGTCGACGAGCGCGGCCACTTCCTGACGCAGTTGCAGACCTTCTCGCTGCTGGCGCTCTATTTTCTCGACGTACTCAAAGAGCGCGGGCCGCTGGTCAAGTCAATCACCATGTCGTCGATGGTATTTCGACTCGGAGAACTGTACAACGTGCCGGTACACGAGACGCCGGTGGGCTTCAAGTACATCGGGCCGATCATGATCCGCGAGAAGGCGCTGGTCGGCGGCGAGGAGAGCGGCGGCTACGGCTTCCGCGGCCACATCCCCGAGCGCGACGGCGTACTGTCGGGGCTATTTATCCTGTCGATGATGGTGAAGTTGGGGAAGAAGCCATCGGAACTGATCGACTATCTGTACAGCAAGGTCGGGCCGCATCACTACGACCGCATCGACATTCACTTCGACCCGTCGCAGCGGGAGGCGGTTGTGAAACGAATGCAGGCGGCGCGGCCGGCGACGCTCGATGGGAGCAAGGTGGTGGGCATCGATACGGGCGACGGCTACCGGTTCAGGCTGGCGGACGGCTCCTGGTCGCTGGTGCGCTTCTCTGGGACTGAGCCGCTCCTGCGCGTCTATTGCGAAACGAACAGCCCAGAACGGGTGAAGCGGCTGCTGCTGGAGACACGCAAGTTGGCAGGGGTGTAGGCAACCTAACCCCTTACCCCTTCTCTGGGAGGGAAGGGGAGGAGCGCCGCGAAGCGGCGCACGTTCATGGTTCGACAGGCTCACCACGAACGGGGCGAGAACTATCCGACCCCACTCAAGGAGATCCTTCGGCTTCGCTCAGGATGACGAAAAGAATATGAACCTCGACGAACAGAAGGTGTACGAGCGGCTGGACGAGCAGGGAATGGCAGCGCACATTGCTGGGCTGCCGGGTCAGTGTCGCCGCGCCTGGGACGAGGCGATGGCGTTCGAGTTGCCCAAAGCCTATGGCCGCGCGAAGTCAGTGGCCATGCTGGGCATGGGCGGCTCGGCGGTCGGCGGGAACCTAGCGTCTGGTATGCAGGCCATCGAAGGCGGATGCCGCGTCGAGGTGATACGCGGCTATCACCTGCCGGAGT
>JACQEE010000337.1 GCA_016200725.1 Chloroflexota bacterium | reverse complement strand
GGTGAAGTAGACCGCGCGTTTAATCGTCTCGCTAGGCTTCTCTTTGCGCGGGATGTTCATGTTGTAGAGATTGCGACGGCGGTCGAAGAGATAGTCGATGCGCTCGAGGAAGTAGGGAACCCAGCCGATGTCGTTCTCGGCTGACACGATGTGGAGTTTGGGGTAACGCTCGAAGACGCCACTGAAGGCCATGAGTCCGAGCGAGCGTTGGATCCACTGCGACTCGACGATGCCGTCAGAGACGTCGCGCTTCAACTTCGGGTTGCGCTCGGTAAGGATATGCAGGCTGACGGGCAGATCGTTTTCTTGTGCGGAGGCCCAGAGGGGGTCGTAGACAGGGTCGCCATAGTGCTTGTCAGGGTTCTGGTAGATGGCGATGCTGGCGCCGGCGAGGCCAAGTTTGCCGCAGTGCTTCAACTCGCCCACAGCAGTCTCGATGTCGTCGGTGGGTACCACTCCTACCGCTTTGAGTTGGTGCGGGTATGCCTTGCAGAAGTCGACGACCCAACGGTTGTAGGCGTTGAAGCAGGCGCGCTGGAAGTCCTGGTCTTTCACCGCGAAGAGGCGCATGGCCATCGTGGGGTAGACGACCTCGGCCTCGACGCCATCCTTGGCGAGGTCGGCCATGCGCGCTTGGGGGTCCCAGCCGCCGCGGGGCACGTGGGTGGCGAAGCGCCCTTGGCGAGTGATCTTATCGGGGGCAACGCCGGCGGCGGCAACTGCGCCTAGCGGCATCAACTCCGCGCCGTCGCAGGTGAACTCGTCGTGGTCACCCTTGTCGACGATGTGCGGCGCGCGCGACTTGTACTTTGGCTCGATGTAGTCGAGCCAAAGGTTGCCCGGCTCGATGACGTGGGAGTCTGCGGAGATGCACTGGTACCTGGTCATGGCTGCCTCCTTGCCTCACCTTCTCCTTCGGCTTCCCCTACGCGGACTCAGGGCTGCGGCTATGGACAGGCTGTGGCGAAGCCAAGGATCACTCTCCAGCGGAGCCGGAGAGTGAAAGAAGTTATCGCTTGCGAGGGAGTTCCGCGATCGCTTCGCCGACGGTGGTCTGCTCGCCGCGCTGGTTCTCGATCCAGACATCGCAGACGACGATGCCCTTGCCGCTTTCCTCGCGCTTCTCCTTGATCTTGCCCTTGACCGTGAGCGTATCGCCGGGGATGGCGTTGCCACGGTTCTGGTAACTCACTCGCCGCAGCCAGCCGTGCGGGCCAATCCAGTCGGTCATCAACTGGCCAAGCCAGGAGCCCTGCAGGTGGCCGTGCACGAGGATACCCGGCAGTTTTTCCTTCTCGACCGAATAGGGGATGTCCCAGTGAGTGCGGTGAGCGTCCCAGGTGGCCGCGCTGAAGAAGAACAACTGCACCTCGGTTGGCTTCTTGACAAGGCTGGGCAGTTCGGCGCCAACATGGACGTCCTCAAAATGCGGCGATGTGCGGCTGGGTGCAGACGAGGTCATGGGTGCCTCACTTGTGGCGGATAAGGCCGGTCTTCTCAAGACCGACGACCTTGCCGTGTTGATTGGTGTATGTGCGAACGCTGTAGATGAAGATCATCGGCCCGCGGCGCCCCTGCTTCTCGAACACCTCCACCAACTCTTCTTCCATAGTGAGCGTATCGCCGGGGCGGACCGGCTCGAAGAAGTCCATGTCGCGGCCGGTGGCCATGGCGCCGCCGAAGCCAGGCGTGGGAACCTCCATACGGAGGCCCATGCTCTTGCCCAGCCCCGCTTCGTTCATGTCATCGATATCTTCCTCTTCGACGGGGATCATCGTGAGGAAGAACGGTGGGGCGACGATACCCTTGTTCGGCCCTTTTGCGGCGAAGGCTTCGTCGCGCCAGAGGGGGTTCTTGTCGCCGATGGAGACGGTATAGCGGAGGATGTCACGCTCGGTGACTTGAAAGACGCGCTTCTTGCCTTTACGGCCTATGTGTGAAAGCATCTCGGGCGTGACGTTGGTTTGCTGCTGGGTCATAGAGGCCTCCCTGGAAGGGCGCCTATAACCTACTGAGGCCCGTTCGCGGCGTCAACTGGCGAGGTAGACGGCATCGGCAGGTGCCGGAGTAGTGACGTGTTCGGGGTGATACACTCGCAGGCGGGAGTCGCGCTGCATGGACGCGTCCTACGGAAAGCAGTTTCTCCTCTCGTTCGTGCCGCTGTTCGTCGCTATCGACGCTGTCGGCAGCCTGGCAATCATCGTCGGAATCATCCGCGACACGCCGACGCGGACCCGTCTCCGGATCGTGAATATCGCGCTGACGACAGCGCTCATCCTGGGCTTTGTCTTCCTGCTGGTGGGCCGCGAAATCCTGCGATTTCTAGGGATAGAGGTGGAGCACTTCGCCATCGCAGGCGGCCTGGTGCTCCTGGCGCTGGGCATCCGCGAGATCCTTGGCGGCAAGTCCATCCAAGATACGCCGGAGCAGCGGGAACTGCTGGCCGTCGTGCCTATCGGCACGCCACTGACCACCGGTCCGGCGACGCTGGCGACGCTGCTCGTGCTGAACGACAAGTACTCCCTGGGGGTAATCGCACCAGCGTACCTGGCCAACATGGCCATCGCATGGCTGGTCTTCTTCTACGGCGCGAGCATCGCCGCGTTTCTCGGCAGGGGTGGCCTGCTGGCGCTATCGAAGGTCGCGAGCCTTCTGCTAGCCGCGATCGCCGTGAAGCTCATCATCGATGGCGTTACGAAGGCGTTCAACCTTTAGGGGTTAGACAGCGCAACTGAGCCCTCGCCAGTAGCGGGCGAATCGAGTGCGGAAGCGCTGGAAGCCCTCGGCTTGCAGGGCTCTGGCGAAGGCTCCTCGGCTCAGCGCCTCTTTGCCGTGGTCGAAGGACCAGTCGAGATAGGCGGCATAGAGTTCGCTGGTGGTGACTTCGCGCTCCCCGGAGGTCTCGCAGCATGCCGCGATGAACTCACGCAGAGGGCGCTCGGCAGCCGGCGCAGCCCTGCGTTCCTCTACCTGGGGTGCAGATCCCCAGATTGGACGAGCGCACATGGAGCACTTCCACTCGTCATCGTCGAACCAGACCGCGGCGCCGCATCGCTGGCAGCGCACGTCTACGACGATTGTAGTCCTGCTGGTACCCGGTGCGGGGGGAGCCGAGATCGCGCTGGCAGGCCGGGGAAGTGTTCTGGCTAGCATGGCGGGCACTCCTGTGTATGGCCTTCGCTATGAGAGCAGAGTAGCCCGCAGATGTTGCGAATTCGTGAAGACCGTGTTAACTGCATGTAAAGGACGTGTGAAGACTGAGCGGGAATCGGGGAGTAATGGGCTCAACGAGACTCAACGGCTCAGCGGAGGAGGGGCAGCAGTTCGAATTTCTCGCCGAGGATGGCTTTCGAAGGGGCGCCAAGCCAGCCTTCGATGGCGGTCGCGTAGACAGAGCGGAAGTCGGTAGTGTAGCGGAGGTTGCCGTTGTCGAGGTTGCCGAGATCGGGGCGCTGGCCGTAGCGGCCACCTTTGACGGGCGTGCCGAGGAAGAACAAGGGCCCGGCGGTGCCATGGTCCGTGCCGTCACTGGCGTTGTCATTGACGCGACGGCCGAACTCGGACCAGGTCATGATGAGGACTTTCGAGTCGAGTTGGTGGGCCTTGAGATCGGCGTGGAAGGCGGCGAGGGAGTCGGAGAGTTCGGCGAGTTGCCGGGGCTGAGCGGTGGCCTGGGTAGCGTGGGTATCGAACCCCCCGATTGACACATGGCAGACCTTGACGCCAACATTGGCGCCGATGGTCTGGGCGACGAGGAGCAGCGCGTTCGCCAACCCCTTGTTCGGGTAAGTTACAGCCGGTTTGTATTGTTGAGTCGCGGTCGTGAGCGTTTGGATGCTGGCGGTCGCAGTGCGCATCGTTGCGCTGAGGAGCGGGCCATAGGCGCCGTCGGTGCGGCCAGCATCGCAGAGGGTGGAGAGCGCCTGGGTGCGCGGTGTTGTGAGCGCGGGCACACGAGGGTCGCCCTGGAACTGGTACTGCGCAATGGACGGCAGAGCAGGGACTGCCACTGTGGGCGTCCACATCGATTTGGGAAGATCGCTGCCGACGGCCAGGCCGAGAAATGGCGCAGGCTGTGAGCCGCCTGCGGCGGCGAAGTACCGGCCAACCCAGCCATCGGTCAACTTGAGGTTGGGGTCAGCGGACTGCCAGATGTCCATCGAAGTGAAGTGCGAGAAGTTGGGGCGGGGGTACTCGACGCCTTCGACGATGGCGAGGTTGCCGGAATCCCAGATGCCCTTCATGCCGGTCATCACGGGATGGAGACCGGTGTCGGCATCCAACGATAACGCCTGATCGGCGGGAACCGCGATGCGAGGACGGGCGTTGTAGTAGCGACTGTCGGAGATGGGAATGACGGTGTTCAGCCCGTCGTTACCGCCGGCCATCTGGACGACGACAAGGACACGGCCATCGTCCACGGGCGCCGCGTGGACACGCTGGGCGCTCAACGCGCCGAGCGTCTTGCGGAAGACCGGTGGCAAGATGGCTCCGGCCCCGACCATGGTGACGCCGACCTTGAGGAAGCTGCGCCGCGTTACATCCACGCCTTGTACCTCATGCCATCTGATACTGGGGCGATGCCAGGAGTAGGTAGACCATCGCCCGTGCGGCCGTGTCTTTGTCAGGCACCACCCGTGATGCCTGGAGCGCAAAGGCGTCGACCGTATCGCGCTCTTGCTGGGAGAGCCAGCCATCGAGGAGGAGGCCGCTGTAGTAGTCCACAACTGCCTTGGGGGTCTGGGCGCTCCCGGTCAAGACGAGCGCTCTGCGGTCCTGGATGATGCGATTGGCGAAGTTGGCCCGTTCGAGGAGCGTAGAGGAATTGATCCAGGTGGGCCCGCCCGGCCAGCCGGCGACGTTGGGCGGGTCGAACAGCGTTTGGCCCATCCGCGTTGTGAGTTGTGAGAGCCCCTGTGCGTTGGTATCGATGTCTAGTGTGCGATAGGCGCCAGCGACTAATTCGACCGGGCTTTTGGGACGCGACCGGTAGGCTTTGGGAGAGTAGAAGGCGTCGGAGGTCAGGATGCGGCGGACGACTTCTTTGATGCTGTAGCCGCTGGACTGGAATGCCGCTTGTAGCGGCTCGAGCACGGCAGGCTCGGGATCGTCGTAGGCGAAGAAGCGGAAGAGGCGCTTGGTGATGTAGGCGGCGGTCGCGGGATGGCGAACGATGATATCGACGATCTGATCGCCGTCCAGGTTCCCTCCGGTGCCGAGGAAGACTTTGCTGCCGGTGTCGTGAGCGCTGGCGTCGAAGAAGAAGCCCCGGGCGTTGAGGCCCCAGCCGGTGAAGGCGCGGGCGGACTCGCGGACGTCTGTCTCGGTGTAGTTGCCCACGCCCATGGAGAAGAGTTCCATGAGTTCGCGCGCGAAGTTTTCGTTGGGAGCCTGTTTCCGATTGCTGCGGCTATCGAGCCAGATGAGCATCGCGGGGTCGCGGGAGATGGCCTTGAGGAGGACATCGAACTTGCCAAGGGCCTGGGTGCGGAACAGATCGTTCTGGCGAAGCATGTAGTCAACGCGCGGCTCGACTCGGGACAGACCGCTGGTCAGGATCCCGTGCCAGAAGAAGGTCATCTTCTCTAGAAGAGGCTGCTTGCTGTAGATCATGCGGACGAGCCACCAGCGCTTGGCATCCTCGGCCTTGGTGAGATCGAGGGCTAGGCCGTCGATGCGCGTGTTGAGATCGCTATCGTCGACGGCGTCGTAGTTGAGCAGGTAATCGGTAGTTTGCTGCAGGCCCATTTTCTGGAACTGCTCGAACTCCGCTTGACTGGCACCAAAGCCGGCGCGGCGAAGGAGATGGCCGAGGCGCGCGCGGTCTTGCGTGGAAATCGGTGTCGGACTCGGGCCGGGGGTGGCCGTAGGCGTGGGAGTTCGCGTTGGTGGCGGAGCCGGGGTGCGGGTAGGAGTGGGGGTGGGAGTGAATGGCGTGCGCATGGGTATGGGAGTGGTCGTACTCGTGGGAGTCGCCGTTGGGAATGGTGTAACCGTGGGGAACAGTGTGGCCGTCGGCAGTGGGGTGGGTGTTGGGGTGGGCGGCTCGGGCGTCGGCGTACTGATGGGGAGGCTGCTGCACGCCTGGAGGACGACGAGGGCTGCGCCGGCAGCCCCAGTCAGTTTGAGCAGATCCCGCCGCTTCAGACCGCTGTGTCGCTGGGACGGTTCTGCATCGTGACGTTCGTCCACCATGCCTGCCCCCATCCTACGGGCACGTCGCCTAATCTGTAAACGTCAGCCTCTCTGTAAACGTCAGCCTCGCGAGATTGTCAGGCCAACGACCGTCAGTTCAGTACTTGGATCGTGGCCGTCATATATTCGTGCACCTTGCAGACGTAATTGTACGTCCCGGGCTTGCCGAAGATGTGTTCGCCCTTTTCGCCATGGTTGAGGACACCAGTATCCCATTTATCGGCAGCCGAGCCTCCTGTCGAGGTGTGAGGATCGTTGCCGTTGTTGACCCAGATGACGCGAGTACCCCGGACCACGGTGAGGTCGGTGCCCTGGAAGAAGTCGTCGATGATGGGAATGGTGACAGTGGGACCGGGGGCGGGGGTGTACGTGGGATACGGTGTGTATGTGGGATATGGGGTGTAGGTAGGGTAGGGGCCGGAGGAGTCATCAGCGCAAGCGGACACCAGGGCCACAAAGGCCCCGACGAGCAGGAGATTGACCGCTGCGCGTAAACGCATCGCCTGACCCTAAGTCGATTTCCATCAATCTTATACGGGAAAGGTGGCCGACGTTCCACGAGTCGCCCCAATGGATGTGCCGTTAGACGATGGACGGCGTCGCGATTGTGCCCCTTACCAAACACAGAG
>JACQEE010000336.1 GCA_016200725.1 Chloroflexota bacterium | reverse complement strand
CTCGAAATAGCTCCTTACGATCGCCTGGATCACAGGCAGGTCGCTCGTACCCTTCCACTGAGATGGATACTCGATCTCGAATCCGCGTTTCGTGTCCCGGTACGTAGAAGAGTCTGTGCCTGTAGTCGTCCCAGATGAACCGCTCGAGCAAGCTATGACCAGGATTGCAGAAAGGAATACGAGTACCGCCAACCAGGACGAGCGAATCCTGGGCCGTGTCGAGTTCATAAACTTGTCTCGACGTTGAGGATGGGACTGAGGGTAACACGCCGCCAAACAGTCAAAGCGACCTGTCCTACTCTTCCCCTCTTCGCCGCCGCTGGAGAGGAGTCTGCTGAAGGCGGACGGGCGAACTCACGCCCAGAAATGGCGCGCAACCGTCATCGCCACGCCAGCCGCGATCGGTATCTTCACGTTGTCTTCGATGCGAGGCGGCCACAACTCCGCCAGCGTCGCCACCGCCGCGCCGAGCGCCATCACCCCATACGTCGTGTCCACCTTCGTCGCCACCAGCAGCGCGCCGACGGCGAGCGACCCCGCCAGGAACCCCCCCGCACCTTCCAGCGTCTTCCCCGCCGCGATGCGGATCGACCCCCAGCGCTGGCCTATCAGTGCAGCGAACGGATCACCCACCGACAGGCAGAAGAGCGCCAGGATCGCCACCGGCTTCGGCATCGTGCCGATCACGACCGCCATCGCTGCCAGCATCCACGTGCTAGCGATCACCGAGTCCGCCTCGTGCTCCTTCAGCAGCGGTCGCAACAGATTGACCACGAAGCGATCCAACGGCTCCCATCGCCGCCGCACGATCTCGATGAGGATCGACCCACCAGCCAGGAAAACAACAGCGCCGAGGACAGGCCATCTTGGGGAGAACAACAGCGCAACAGGGAATACCGAGCCCGCAAGCAGGTGAAACACCCGCCGTTGCACACCGGCGACGGGACGCGCGCGCCGCGTCTCGAGTGGCGATGGCGCAGGCGCTAAGACAGTCAAGAACTGGCCGCCTTCTTTGCCTCGAGCGCTCGCACAGCCTCGTGAATGGCGTCTGCGGCGAGCACCGCGCAGTGCGCCTTCGCCGGCGGCAACCCGCCGAGCGCCTGCGCGATCCGCGCGCTCGTGACTCGGGATGCCTCGTCCGCCTTCATGCCCTCGATCATTTCGCTGGCCATGCTGCTCGCCGCGATGGAGGTGCCGCAGCCCCGCGTCTCCCACCGCACTTTGGTAATAACGCTGCCTTTCACTTTCAGGTACAGGCGCATGGTGTCGCCGCATTGCGGATTGGTCGCCTCCGCGACTACGTCCGCGCCGGGCATTGCGCCCTGGTTGCGCGGGTTCTCGTAGTGCTCGATAACGATGCCTGAGGTCCGCATCGCTCGTCCCCTATGAGGCGGTCTTCGTCGTGCGCCGCACGTTCTCGACGATGCTTGGCAGCACTTCGAGCACGCGGTTCATCTGTTCGACGGTGTTCTCCGGCCCGACCGTCAATCGCAGCGTCCCGATGGCTAGGTCCGCCGGCACACCCATCGCGATAAGCACGTGCGATGGCTCGAGCGAGGCCGTGCGGCAGGCGCTGCCCGTCGACACCGCGATCTTGTGGTCGTCGAGCGCCATCAGCGTCCACTGCGAGTCCGTCCCCTCGAACGACACGTTGACGTTGTTCGCCAGTCGCCGCTCCGGATGGCCGTTCAGATGCGTCCCCGCGATGTGCTGCCTGATCCCGCTGAGCAGATGGTCGCGCAGCCCCAGGCAATGTTCCACGTTGCCATCCCGCTCGCTCGCCGCGATTTCAAGAGCGGTCGCCGTCCCCACGATTCCTGGCACGTTCTCCGTGCCCGCGCGACGGTTGCGCTCCTGGCTCCCGCCGGTCTGCTGCGGATCGAATGGCGTCGCACGCCGCAGGTAGAGCACGCCGACGCCCTTCGGCCCCTGGAACTTGTGCGCCGAGAGGCTCAGCGCATCAACGCCGAGTTTGTCGACGTCTAAGTCGAGATACGCAGCGCCCTGGACGGCGTCCGTGTGCACGACGATCTGCGTGCCCATGCCCCTGGCCTTCGCCTTTGCGATCGCCGCGATCTCGGCCACCGGCTGGACCGTGCCAACCTCATTGTTCGCCAGCATGACACTGATCACCGTCGTCTGCTGCCGGATAGCCTGTTTGACGGTCTCCGGGTCAACCATGCCATCCTTGTCCACTGGCAGGTACGTCACCTCGAAGCCGAACCGCTCCAGCGCGTGACACGTGTGCAGCACCGCGTGGTGCTCGATGGCCGTCGTGATGATATGGTTGCCTTGGCCCTTCAGCGCGAAGGCCGCCCCGCGGATCGCCGCGTTGTCCGACTCCGTCCCCCCGCTCGTGAACACCACCTCCGTCGCACTGCAGCCCAACTCGCTGAAATACGGCAGCATCGCCTCCAGCGCCCGCGGGTGCAGCGCCGTCGTCGCCGCATGATCGAGATAGATATACCCGTTCGGCATGCCATCTCTCTGTCATGCTGGAGGCCGTAACGGCCTCCAGCATCTGGGTGGAGCGGTGGGCGTTCTCCCTCTTTGAATCGCGTTCAAGCCCCTAACCGGAGTCTAGCACCCACTGAAAGAGGGGGCAAACAACTTGCACGCCGTGTTTGATTCCTCTCCCTGCGCCCACTACACTCTTCCGCGCCATCCTATCCCCAACCAAGGCAACCACATGGACTTGCGATTCACTTCCGAAGAAGAAGCCTGGCGCAAAGAAGTAGTCGACTTCATCGAGACAGAACTGCCCACCCAACTCAAGCACGGCGGCGAGCCCTACACCGACGAGAACTTTGAGGCCACGATGGCCTTCCGCCGCAAACTCGGCAAGAAGAAGTGGATTGGCATCGGCTGGCCCACGGAGTACGGCGGCCTCGGCGCCCCCATCATCCACCAGATGATCTTCGCCGAGGAGATGGTCTACCGGAATGCCCCGCTCGACTCCCAGGCCTACCAGGTCGGCCCGGCGATCATCGTCCACGGCTCCGAGTACCTCAAGAAGAAGTTCCTCGCCGGCACCGCCGACCA
>JACQEE010000314.1 GCA_016200725.1 Chloroflexota bacterium | reverse complement strand
GGCTTGAAGGACTGTGCCAGGTCAAACATCAACGAAAAAGTGCTGACGAACGCGACGGTCTTCCACCAGATCAAGAACTTGCCGAGCCCGGTGACGATGGGCGTGCCGGACTTCGTGGTCGCCGGAACGGACCAAGCAACCATCATCGGCTTCCGCCGCACGTCGAAGTTGATCGACGTCTCGGTCCCGGTACTCGCTTCGGCCCTCGGCGGGAACCTGCCGCCCGGCGGCTTCAAGGACTCCATTCCCGACACTGCGCTCATGGCCGCCGGATACATGGCGCCGGAATACCTCGACCAGCCAACGTACAAGATCGTCTCAACGAGCACGGACCCGTTTTCGGGAGCCGTGGAATTCAAGGTGGAAATCCCCTATTACGAGGAGGTCTACGCCAACTGCGGCGACAACCTCGTGCCCCTCCATAGCGCGATCTCCCTGCCCGGCGTTCAGCCGCTGCTCGTGGCCGGCGTGAAGCACGGCGGCATGACCGAAGCGACGGTCGTCCAGCAGTTGATCGACAAACTCCTTGGCGGCGTGAAGCCGGTCGGTATCGATCCGAAGACCATCACCTGCAGCAGCCACATGTCCGGCGAGGCCGCGATCCCAGGCCAGCCCGCAAGCCCACCCGCGGTGAACAACGGCGTCACGATCACCGCCGAGCAGAGCCCGGCGAACCTGCACGTCTTCGACGCGCAGGGACGGCACACCGGCCTCGCCACCGATGGCAGCATCGAACTGGGTATCCCTGGTTCCTTCTTCGAAGACCGCGGGCGCACTCAGGAAGCCCACCTTCCACCCACGAGCCAGCAACTGCGCGTGACGCTGGAAGGACTGCTGGATACCAGGATGAACGTGCGCATCATTTCCGGCGACGGCAAAACAGAGAAGCACGTGGACTACCTGGCAGTACCCGAGACGAAGACGAGCAAGGCGGAAATCAAGTTCACGCCCTCTGCCCTCGATAACTCGACAACCATCTCGGTAGATACGAAGGGCGACGGCAAGTCCGTACAGACACTCAAGCCATCGTCGGTTACGACGGTGACCGGCAGCGGCGCGACGACAACGCAGGGCCAGTCGACGGCGCCGCCGCTCGGCAACCCGACGACACCGACGGCGAAGCCGAGCGGTTCGAAGGGCGGAGGCTGCGGCGCGGGGAGCGGGGCCGAACTCGGACTCGTGTTCACCGGGCTGATCGCCCTCGGCGTGGCGAAGCGGCCGCGACGGAAGCGGGAGGGATGAGAGGCTAGCGAGCGCGCTTGGCGTCGAGTTTGGCGAGGAAGGCGTTGCGGGCACGGCAGGGGGAACACTGGCCGCACGGCTCGGGGCCGCTGCGCCAGCAACTCCACGTGCCGCGCAGGAGCTGCTCAACTTCGCCGCCACCCAGGATGGCCTGCGTCGCCTGATCGTGGTCCATGATGAGCGGGAGAAAGAGCGAGAGTTTACCGGAGAAGCCCTCGGAGCCGGCGAACTGCAAGACCTGCTCTAGTTGGGTGAAGTAGGCATCCGAGGCATCGTCGAAGTCGTCCCAGAATCGAATGCCGGCGGCGACAATGTTGCAGCGGTGGCGGATGGCGAAGTGGGCGGCGATGCCGAAGAAGGTGACGTTGCGGTAGGGGAACCAGGCCTCGTGCTGGGCGCTGGGCCACGACTCTGGGTTGTGGCGGAAGTCGCCGAGGGCGAGGTCGAAGGAGACCTGCTCTTCGAAGCCGAGGTGTTGAGCAGAGACCTCGGCGGCGCGGGCCTCCTGGGCGGGACGCGTCGGGTAGTTGATCGCCAAGGCGACGGTGGGGATGCGGCGCTGCTTGAGCAGGAGCGCGACGAGGGTGGAGTCGAAGCCGCCGGAGTAGAGTAGGACCGCCCTGGACGTTCCCGGGTCGAGCGCCTGCGGGTCTGTGATCATAAGGGCGGCCTGGGGCCTTCTTCGGCAAACCAGGTCGCGGAGCAGTTGGGCGTCTCCCAGACGCGGACCATCACGACGGCGATGCCGGTGCCCTGCAGGAGTTGGCGGCTGACGGTCGCCAGTTCGGCGGCGATGTTCTCGGCGGTCGGCGGAGCGGCCATCAGGTAGACAGGGCGGCCGTGGCGCTCGTTGGAGGCGACGATGTGCTGCACCGCGGGATCGGGGTCGGAGGCCATCAGGATCGCGGTGTGGTCCCAGGTGCGGTAGATCCAGCCGCCGACGATGCTCTTCACCACGCCGAAGTCGATGATGCGACCGAGGCTATCGAGGCTGGGGGCTGCGCAGGTGATTTCGGCGGCATAGCGATGGCCATGGAAGGCTTTGCACGCGCCTTCGTGTTCAGGCACGCGGTGGAGGGCGTCCCACTCGAGCCTTCTTGTACAGGTGACTAGCACAGCGAAGGTTTTCCCGGAGGGAGTTTGTGAATACGGCGCGTATTATACCGCGCCGCGCACGCGAGGGAGGGACTGGACTACGACGGGTGATTACCAGGGTCGTAGCCCCGTTGCAAGCGTAGCCTCACCCCTCACTCCTTACTCTCTCCCCAAGGGGCGAGAGCGATACGTGGCGAGAGCTTCCAGGGCCTGACCACGAAAAGGCCGTAGGTGGCACTCGTGGCCTCTGCCTGGCGTCACCCTAGAGCCTGATTTCGCCGCCGTCGACGACGATGGTCTGGCCGGTGATGTAACTGGCGCCGTCGGAGGCGAGGAAGGCGGCGACTTTGGCGACCTCTTCAGGCTTGCCGAACCTGCCGAAGGGGACGTGCTTCATGAGGCTGGCGACCTCGGCGGGACGATAGGCCTTCACGTTCGCATCGGTGGCGATGCTGCCGGGGGCGATGGCGTTCAGGTTGATGTTGTACTTGCCCAGCGCGGGCGCTAGCGACTTGACCATGATCCGGTTGGCGGCCTTCGCCAGGGCGAACTGCAGGCCGTTAATGTCACCTCCGACGCCGGGGGTCGAACTAATGACGACGATTTTGCCGTAGCGGCGACGCTTCATGTAAGGCACGGCATGGCGGATGCAATGGTAGGAGCCCTTCACGTCGACGGCCCAGGGTGCGTCGAGGGCCTCATCGGAGAGCGTCAAGGGATCGGCGAACCAGAGTTTGCGGCTCGTCGGGTAGCCGGCCATCGCCACGAGGATGTCGAGTCGCTTGTATCTCTCGATGAACGTGGCGAGTATGTCCTTGACCTCGCTGGACTGAGCGACGTCGGCCTTGAGCGGGATGGCATCGACGCCGAGTTTCCTCACCTCGCTGGCGATGCGGAGGGCTTCTTTCTCCGACGAGCGGTAGTGAATCCCGAGCGCCCGCGCGCCCTGCTGGGCGAACTCGAGCGCGGTGGCGGCGCCGATACCGCCGGTGGCGCCGGTGATGATCGCGGTCTTGCCTTTCAAAAGCATCGGAGTGGCGTCCTTGCAACAGCAGGCAGTCTACACGTAGTTGAGGGCATCGGCGCAAGGGCGCCAGGGCCGCGGGAGGAAGGAGGGATTAACCACAAAGCACACAAAGAGCACAAAGAAGAGGGGAAATCGAGTTAGGGTTTGACCACTCGGGTAACATTGCCAACAGTGTCGCGTGACATCAAGTGATCGTTACACTAGCGACTCGAGAACAACAAGGGGGTGGGACATGCGACGGTTCGCGGCGGGCATCGCGGTGGGGGCGTCGCTGCTGCT
>JACQEE010000318.1 GCA_016200725.1 Chloroflexota bacterium | reverse complement strand
TAGCAGAGAGATCGAAACGAGATAATAAATAGAGCGCCCCGACTCGTCGGGGCGATCTATTTTCGGTCGTGTGCAAGAGCCACAAACGGCTGCGGCTATGGTGCAATGCAACGAACGCTGAACGTGGACTAGGCGACTACCAGCGCGATCCGGAGTCCCGGTCACGTCGTGGGCCACCGCCTCCGCCGCCACGAGGGGCCTCGCTGCGCGGTCGGGCCTGGTTCACGGTTACGTTGCGACCCTTGACTGGCTTGCCATTCATGCCGTCGATCGCCGCCTGGCCCTGGGTGTCATTCGGCATCTCGACGAAGCCGAAGCCGCGCGACCGCCCGGTGTCCCGGTCCATGATCACCTGCGCCGAGGCTACTTCACCGAACGAGGCAAACGCTGCGCGTAGGTCCTCGTCCGAGGCCTCATACGACAGGTTTCCGACATAAATCTTCATCTCGACTCGCTCCTTGTTGCCAAGCTCTCCTCATCGATGGTCGCCGCATAGTCTCCGACACCGTCTTGGCAGGAGCGCGACTGACTTCCAATGGGGGCCAGGTCGGGCACAGTATAGCAAAGGCTTTTCTTGTCAACTAGGGGGTGTTTCCTTACCGTCGCCGCTTCGATTTCCTCCGTGCACGCTGCCCGTTGCCGCCATGCGTCAGCCGTTCGTGGTGAGCCTGTCGAACCACGGACGGCGAGCGGCCCGCGACGTCATCGCCGCTCGCGTTGAGATTCTCATCCGCGATCAGTTCGTCTTCGCTCCGGCGTGCGCGCATCCCCTGCGCTGTGACCAGCCCGACGACGAGCACCGACCCAGCGATGAGTGACATCCCGCCGCTCGAGAAGAGTGAGAAGCCGTGCCCGCGAGGCGTCCGCGGCAGCGACGGCGACGCTGTATTCGTCGTGTCGCCGCGCCCGCCGATCTGCGCCTTCAGCGAGTCGATCTGCTGCTGTTGCTGCAGCACAATCTTGTACAGCGCCTGGATCGCCGCCATCGTCACGCCGTCCGCGTCCACGCTCGTGATCGTCGTATTGCCGCTGCCGAGGCCGAACGCCGCCGCGAAGTCCTGCGCCGTGGGCCCGAGGTGCCGCACCGACTGGTCCTCTGCCTTGTACGACCACGTCGTCACCGGCATCGACGCCAGCGACTTGAGGATCGACTGCGCGTTGACCGACGAGAAATTATCCTTCGAGTTCACGTCGCTCAGGCTGCTCCACGAGCCGCTTCCCGGTTGGAGCACGACGCCTGTGTTGCCTGCGCCGCTGATGAAGCGCACGCCGCCCGTTGCCCGCGCAACAAACTCGTTGTCCCGCGCTGATTCGATGTCCGCATCCGTCGAATCGCCCCACACCCACGCGCCGTTGTTCAGCGCCTTCGCGCGCCGCCCTGCCGCCTCGCTGTAGGCGCCCGAGGTGAAGTTTTGGAAGCCACCCGGAATCGTCGAGCGTAATCCGTTTGCGACGTTCTCGCGCCCGCCGCCGACCGTGCTGGCTTGGTTGTTGGCCTGATTACCCTGACCGCCGCCGACCGTTGCGCTGTCGTCGCTCGCCGTGTTGTCGCGCCCGCCCGCGATTGTGGTGTACTGCCCGGCCGCGCTATTGTGACGCCCGCCCGCGACGTTGCCGTAGGCGTTCGATGCGGTGTTGTTCAGCCCGCCGCCCACCGTCGTGAACTGGTCGCTGGCGATGTTGAAGTTGCCGCCGCTCACCGTCGTGTACGGATCGCTGGCAGTGTTGAACGAGCCGCCGCTCACCGTTGCACCCTCTGCCCGCGCCACGTTGTCGCGACCGCCGCTCACCGTCGCATACCGCGAGTTGCTCGTCACGTTGTCGTTGTCGCCCGCGCGATTGTTCAGCCCGCCCGCCACGATGCCGTAGTCGTCGGACACGCGGTTGTTCGGCCCGCCGCCGCTGATCGTCGCCCCGCTCACGTTCGTCGCGACGCTGTTCTCCTGCTGCCCCGCCACGATGTTCGGCGAGTCGGGCCGCGGCTCGAGGCGGAATGCCCGCTGGTTGCCCACCCGAACGTCAAGTGCTTGCTGGTCAGTCGTCCCCAGGAAGTTCACGCCCGTCGCTGTGCCTGTGTTCCCGCCGATCCTCCACACATCGCTTGATGAGCCTGCCGGCCCCTGCGGCCCCGTCGGCCCTGCTGGCCCCAAATCACCCTTCGGCCCCGGGAATCCCGCCGGCCCCGTTGGCCCTGCCGGCCCTGCTGCGCCTTGGACGTTCCACGCGACCTGCACTTCGCGACTCGAGCACTTCCCCGGGTCCTTGATCCGTATATCGCCTGTGTTCTTGCTCTGGCAGGCGTAGATCACGCTGCCTTTGTCGTCCGTGTGGAACGTCAGCGGACTCGCCGGCGACGCGGCGAATACCGTCACGATCGGTACCGCGATCAACCCTACAGCCAGCACCAGCGCCGCGCCGGCGCCAATCTTCCAACGGCGAGACTTCATGCGTGTGAGCACAGGCGTACTCCTTCATGCAATGCACTACCCGAAAGGGTAGGCGTCGCGCGGCAAGGAGGTCAAGAAGCGGATGGGCTAGGGCGTGTTCACCGCGAAGCCCGGGCTCTCGACACGGAACCCCGTTCCAAGGCCTGGAAAGGTTGCGCCGCTCAGCACGGTCGTAAAGTCGCTGTCTGCGAGTTGTCGATCGAGGCTAGTATGCGCCGCCCGCCGAATCACAGCCGTTCCTCCCGGCGGACTGTTGTGAACGTAGGTCCAGTACTGGGTCGTATTCTGGTCGTAGTTCCCTGCCGGAACCCCCCCGGCCCCGTTTGTCAGCGTCCCATTCGGAAGGGACGCGCTCAGTTGGTACTGCCCGCGTAGGTCGTTCGACGTGTACACCTGGACGCTCGGTCCCCGCGAGATGTAGAGCACGTATCCCTGCGGTCCCCGAAAGATGTCGGGATCCGAGGCCGTGTCGTTCGTGATGTTCACGCGCGCCCTGTCGCCTGCATCCACTGTGAAGGCTGCGCCATCGCTTCCTCCGACTTCCGTCGCACTATGGAAGACCTTCGTACACGAGGCTTGGCCCGAGGGACACCGGGCAGGATCGCTGCCGATGCCCTCGCTCACCAGATAGAAGAGAACGAGTTGGCCCTGATCGTCGAGGAAGAGGCCCGGATCTACGTACTGCTCCGTCGTCCCCGAGGCCGTTTGCACGCGTACCGAAATCGGCGCCTCCCATGTGTTGCGATCGATTCGGTAGCGCCGCACGACGCCCGGCGTATACACGTAGAGGGTGTTCCCGCGACGAATCAGGTCCGGGACACTTCCGGGATAGGGCTGGTAGCCCGGTATGGAGAGCCAGGCAGCGCCGTCACTCGACTGCGCTACGTAGGTTACGTGGTTCCGCGGATCCTGGCAGTTTGTTGCGGACGGATTGCAGGCGTGGAAACTCATGAGGTAACGGCCAGCGAGGACAGGGGTGACCGTAGCCGCAGGCGAAGGCGGAGAAGGGGTGGGTGTCGCTGTTGGTATTGGCGCTCGAGTTGGCGTCGGCGACGGCGTGGGCGTCGGGATGAGTGTGGCTGCAGGAACTGGGGTCGCCGGCGCAGTCGGTGGCACCTGTGTTGGCGGCGGAAGCGTCGCCGTAGGAGGTACGGATGTCGCCGTCACAATTGGTACGGGCGTCGCCGTAGGCGTTGGCGAAGGTGAAACCGCTCGGATCGGCGTGGCAGTTGCCGCAGAAGGCGTCACGGTGGGTTCCGACGAGGAACAGGCCGCGAGGGCAATAGCCATCACGGTTGCAATCGTTGCCAAAGTACCAAAAGAGTTTCTCATCGCATCTCTTACATCCGCTTCGGCGCAGGGTTCACCGAAATATGCCAAGGGCCGCTTCCCCGGGGACAATTCCAGATCGCTGTCGCGTTCGGTGGTGGCGGTGGTTCAGCGGATGTCCGGTTCAACTTCCAACTTCTGGACTAAAGGCGCTACAGCTATTCCTAGCCTTATTCTGCGGCGTCCTACTATAACCAGGGGCCAGGTCACTACCTACTTAATCATGGTCTTTCCCTCGGTGGCGCGATAGAATCGCAGGCACCCTGGGCTTTTGGCTTGGAGGCACAAAGCCTCTTAGTCAAGGAAAAACACAGCCAGCGCGTAGGACTCAAGGCGGCGGTGAGGATTACCCCCTGATTGGTCTATGGCTAAAGCGGCAGTCTACTCGCCACGACTGGCTGTTCGGACTGTTGCTCTCCACTGTGCTTCTCGCTGCGATAGCCGGAATTACGGTTCTCGTCGCTAATCAGATCGCCTTTCCGGACCCAGACCCCAGCCGCGTTCACTCCTACAGCGATCAATACTATTACGTCCGGATGGCGCAGGCCCCTTTCTCTGATGGATACCTGACCCATACCGCGCCGTTCTGCTGGCGTCTCCTCATGCCTCTGCTGGCCTACGCGCTCCCGTTTTCGCTGCAAGCGAACTTCTATCTGTTGATGTTCGCCGGTCTGCTCATCGCGACCTTCGGCTTGTACCTCTATCTGGCAGACCTTGGCTTCAGCAGATCCTACCGGTTCTATGGCATCGCGGCCTTCGCCACCTTGTCCGGCGGCGTGGGGTACGCGTTCCGAAATTTCTATTTGGTCGACCCGCTGTTGCTCGCCGCAATCTCGATTAGTTTCCTGTTACTCAGACGGCAGCGATGGCTGGCGTTGGCCGCCGTACTTGCCCTGGGAGCATTCAATAGAGAGACTATCCTGCTGGTGTTCCCGGCATTTCTCGTTCTGGAGATGGCTTCCCGACGAGACGAGTCTCTGGTGAGACGAGGAGCGAGACTCGTCGCGGTGTTCCTACCAGCCGTGGCGGTCGTGGTGGGAGTCCACCTGGCGATCGATCACGTTAACAACTACGGCATCGCAGGCGAGGCGCACAGGGCCGTGTCGCTGCGTTTCGGCAGTGGGCCGCGGTTCCTGCTCGATGAAGCATTCCGCTGGACCCTCGGAGCCTGGGGGGTACTTGCCATCCTCATGCTCGTGCGGCCGGCCAGGCAGGTCCACCGGCTGACTGGAGACCTGCGCTGGGCACTCGTGCTCCTCGTGGCAGCGTATGCGCAACTGTTCTTCGCCAGCCCTCACGTCGAGCGCCTCGTTACCATAGCCTTCCCAGCAATGTGCGTGCTCGCCCTCGGCGTGCTCAGCGACCTCTCAGCGACGTTCGATCTGTCCCCACCGGCCGTGATGGGCTTGATTGCTGTCCCTCACCTAGTGGTCTTCTTCGGACAGATGTATGCAGGGTACTCGCCAACGCCCACACCTGACACCGTGGTAACAAAGATTGGTGGCATACTCTCCGTGATCTGTCTGGCCCTCTTGCAGGCCATAGTGTTCGCGAGAGCTAGTCGCTTAGCTGGGCCTTTGTACGAGCGGGTGCGCATCACATTGGGCTTCAGCCCCCTGTCATGAGATGCGTCTACGAAATCGCTATCGAGCACCCCTCTCCATCTCTGATGGAGAGGGGACGGGGGTGAGGCTCTACATCCGCTTCGGCGCAGGGTTCGCCAGCCCCGCCGCCATCGTCTTTGGCACGGCCTGGATCAACTCATCCACGCCCCACACGCCGTCCTTGTACACGCTCTTCGACAGCAGCCACGTCTCCGCGATGGCGAGGTGCCCGCCTGCCACGTAGATGATCTGCCCGTTGATGTTCGCCGCTTCCTTCGTGCACAGGTACGCCGTCACGTTCGCCAGGTTGTCCGGCGGCGCCGGCGTCAGGAACGCCGTCCCCTTCTCCGCCGCGTCTAGGATCGGGTGGTTCTGGTGCTCCTTCGACACGCGCATCGCATCCCGGATCAGCCGCGATTCCGTCGCTCCCGGCGACAGCGAGTTCACCGTCACGCCATACGGCCCCAGCTCGCTCGCTGCGACGCGCGAGAAGCCGAAGATGCCCACCTGCGCTGCCGCATAGGCCGTGCGGCGCGTCATGTGGATGAGCCCGATGTTCGAGCCCAGGTTCACGATGCGCCCCGACCGCTGATCCACCATCCGCTTCGCCGCGTGCTGCGTCGTGTACAACTTCCCCTTCAGCATCACGTCGATCAGAATGTCGAAGTCCTCCTGCGTGCAGTCCACCAGCAACTTCGGCCGTGCATTCCCCACGCTGTTCACCAGGATGTCGATGCGCCCGAACTGCTTCACCGCGCTCTCGATCACGTCGCGGGCCTGCTCGTACTTCGAAATGTCGTTGTAGTTCGCGACCGCCTGCCCGCCCTGCTGCTTGATCTCTGCCGCGACTCCGTCCGCGAACTCGCGCGACGTGCCCGTCCCATCGAGCTCCGCGCCGAGGTCGTTCACCACCACCTTTGCCCCCTCCGCTGCCAACTTCAGCGCGATGGCGCGTCCCAACCCCCGCCCTCCCCCCGTCACGACCGCCACTTGCCCTGCGAGGTGCTGCTGCGCCATGAAACCCTCCTGATTTGGTACTGGAGCCGCGTAGGCGCGGAGTATAGAAACGCCACCTAGGTGCGTCAAACCCCAACCGCCTTTGTTCGTTGACACCCCTATATACAGGTGTTACATTGCCAACGCTTCCCTGTCGTGCCGGACTCCTGTGTCTCGGCCCGAAATCACCACGGAGTGATTGAATATATGGAGCGCGAAATCATCATGGGCGGCATCGGCGGGCAGGGTGTGCAACTGGCCACCAAGATCCTCGCCCACGCGCTCAACAGCGAAAACCGCCAGGTCATGCACTTCGCCGCCTTCGGCGGCACCATGCGCGGCGGCAATGTCGAGTGCACCGTCGTCACCGGCGACCGCGAACTCCTCGCCCCGCCGATGATTCCGCTCGCCTGGCTGACCATCGCCATGCACGAAAGCCCCGAAGAGATTGTCAAGCCGAAGACGCGCAAAGGCGGCATCTACGTCGTCAACTCCTCCCTGATGCCCAAGGCCACGGCTCCCGCTGGCGCCACGCTCTTCAAGGTGCCCGCCTCCGCGCTCGCCGAGAAACTCAACAACGTGCAGGGCGCCTCGATGGTCATGCTCGGCGCAGTCTGCCGCGCCACGGGTCTCGTCTCGCTCGCGGCGCTGGAGGCAGCGCTCAAGGCCAACACGCCCTCCTATCGCCAGCAGACGGTCGCCGAGAACGCCAAGGCCTTCCAGGCCGGCGACCAGTGGGCGGCGCAGAATCTGAAGGACTTCAAGAGCAAGGCTTGGGCCGTCGCCGTAGCCTAGTCGCTGCACGAGAGAAGGAAGTGACCCATGCCGAAAGCCGTCGGCACCGTCGATCTCGACATCACCATCTGCAAAGGTTGCGACCTCTGCGTGAAGGTCTGCCCCGTCGACGCCCTCGAGATGTCCACCGATTTCAACAGACTTGGCTACCGCTACCCCATCCTCATCGAAGGGCGCTGCACCGGCTGCGAGATGTGTGCCCTCATCTGCCCCGACTACTGCTTCACTGCCGTCTATCGCAACATCCCCAACAAGGTCGCCGCGAAGTAAGCCCTGTCACATCGAAAGCGAGACCACGATGACCACTGCCACCAAGCCCGCCGTCAAGTCCACCGGCTCCAAGAAAGAGTTGATGGAAGGCAGCAAGGCGATCGCCAAGTCGGCGATCGCGGCCGGCTGCCGCTTCTATGCCTCCTACCCCATCCAGCCCAACTCGCACCTGATCGAGGCCATGGCCAAAGAGTTGGCCAAGGTCGGCGGCGTGCACATCAACGCCGAGAGCGAGGGCGAGGCGATCAGCATGGTCTGGGGCGCCGCCGTCACCGGCAACCGCGCCATGTGCTCCTCCACCGTCACCGGCATGAGCCTGATGCACGAGGCCATGTCCGAGATGTTCGCCGCCGAAGTCCCCTATGTCTTCGTCCACATGTCGCGAGGCCAGACCGAGTACCGCGTCGGCACCCGCGGCGGCGGCCACGGCGAGTACCGCTACATCGCCTTCGCCCCGCACACGGTGCAGGAGGCTGCTGACCTTACTCGCCTCGCCTTCTACACTGCCGAGAAGTACCGCACGCCGGTGCTGCTGCAGTCCGACTACATCCTCACGCACACCGTCGAGCCGGTGGAGTTCAAGCCCTTCAAAGAGGAAGGCCTGGTTGGGCGCGATAAGTGGGCCATCACCGGCGCGAAGGGCCGCGCTGCGCGCATCAACTCCTTCATCCGCGGCACCTACAACGCCGACGAAAAGTCGTCGCTCGGCTACGGCGCGCTCCAGGAACGCGGCATGGAACGCATCGCCTTCCTCGAATCTAGCGTCAAGCCGATGGCCGACACCGGCTACCTCGACGACTCCGAGATGGTGGTCATGGCCTTCGGCTACGTCGCCCGCTTCGTCAAATACGCCGTCAACATCCTCCGCGACGAGGGCCTCAAAATTGGCTACATCCGCCCGATCACACTCTGGCCCTTCCCCAATGAGACCGTGCTCCAGGCCGCGGGCAAGTGCAAG
>JACQEE010000339.1 GCA_016200725.1 Chloroflexota bacterium | reverse complement strand
CGAGCGTCGCCGCATGCTTGTTGCTGTTCATGCCGAGCCCGCCTGCCTCGACGCCCACGAGTTTGACCTCGCGATCCGCGAGGAATGCGTGGAAGAGTCCTATCGAATTGCTGCCGCCGCCCACGCATGCGATCGCGTAGTCCGGCAGCCGCCCGATCTGCTCGATGGACTGCTGGCGTGCCTCGCGGCCGATCACCGACTGGAAGTCCCGCACCATCGCCGGATACGGGTGCGGCCCGACGACACTGCCGATGATGTAGAAAGTCCCCGTGACGTTCGTGACCCAGTCGCGGATCGCCTCGTTGATGGCATCCTTGAGCGTCCGGCTGCCGCTGCTCACCGGCACCACCGTCGCGCCGAGCAGTTTCATGCGAAAGACGTTCGGCGCCTGCCGCCGGATGTCCTCTTCGCCCATGTACACGACGCACTCAAGGCCCAGCATCGCGCACACGGTTGCCGTCGCGACGCCGTGCTGGCCTGCGCCTGTCTCGGCGATGATGCGCTTCTTGCCCATCCGCTTGGCGAGCAGCCCTTGGCCGAGCGCGTTGTTGATCTTGTGTGCGCCGGTGTGCGCCAAGTCTTCGCGCTTCAGATAGATGCGCGCCCCACCGATGTGCCGCGTCAGGTTCTCGGCGAAGTAGAGCGGCGTCGGCCTGCCTATGTAGTGCTTCGAAAGGTGCGCCAGTTCTGTCTGGAACCCCTCGTCCGTGCGCGACTTCACCCACGCCGCCTCGAGTTCCTCAAGCGCCCCCATAAGCGTCTCGGGCACAAACTTGCCGCCGAACTGGCCGAAATGGCCCGCGGCATCCGGGAGTTCGCTCCGTACTGAAGTCGATTGCGTCATAGATTCACGCAAATACAAACAGAGTCAGGGCAGGCCGGGACTGCCGCCATGATAGCACGGTGGTGGTATTGCCCGTCGAAGGGTCAGGCCTAGCCTCTTCTGCCCGCCCGGAGACCCATATGCCTTTCACATCCTGGATGTTGCGTGAACTGACAGGAGCGGTGACCAGCGCTCGCCCTCCCCCTTGAGGGGGGAGGGTAGGGGTGAGGGTGAAAGCCACGACGTGCAGGACGTGCCTTACCGCCCATCGCCATCCCTTCGTTGACTGCCCCCCACCCCCGTGCTACGATGCCTGCAGAGTGTGTCCCTTCGCACAAGAGGAGGACTGAACGATGATAACCCTCACCCCCACCGCGGCTGGCAAGATCCAGTCCATCATGAAGGAGCAGGGCGAGACCGAGTCCGCGCTCCGCGTGATCGTGACCGGTATGTCCTGCTCAGGCCCCCAGTACATGATGACCCTCGAGAACGAGAAGCACGACGACGACACCGAAGTGACCTCGGACGGGCTCCGCATCCTGCTCGATCCCGACACAGCCAACGTGCTCGCCGGCTCCAAGATCGACTACCTCGAAGGCCTCGAGAAGTCCGGCTTCACGATCGTGAACCCCAACCTCGGCCAGCAGGGTGGTGGCGGAGGCGGCTGCGGCGGCAACTGCGCCTGCGGCAAGTAACCACTGCGCCACTCGGCGCATGGACACGTCAGTAACACAAGGGGACGAAATTCGTCCCCTTGTTCTTTTTCTCGTAGGGCGACCGGCGGTCGCCCGTCCTCCCGCGCTACAATGGCTGCACCACGCCATGACTAGCGGATCCGGCCCCACCTACCTCGACTACCTCGCCACCACGCCCTGCCTGCCCGAGGTCGTCCAGGCCATGCTGCCCTGGTTCACTGAGCGCTTCTGGAACCCGCAGAGCGCCCACGCCGCCGGCAACGACGCCCTCGACGCCATCGAGCAGGCTCGACAGCACGTCGCCGCGATGGTTAACGCGCCGCCCCGCGATCTCTTCTTCACCTCCGGCGCCACCGAGTCGAACAACTGGGTGCTCAAGGGCATCGCCTCGATGCCGACCCGTCGCGGCCCGCACATCGTTACGTCAAGCATCGAGCACTTCTCCATCCTCCACCCCTGCAAGCCGCTCGAGCGCCAGGGCTTCGAAGTCACTTATCTGCCCGTCGATCGCGATGGCCTCATCGACCCCAGCGCCGTCCGCAAGGCCATCCGCCGCGATACTGCGCTCGTCACGCTCACCCATGCGAGCAACGAGATCGGCGCCATCGAGCCCGCCGCCGAGATCGGCGCCATCTGCCGCGAAGCCGGTGTGCCCTTCCACCTCGACGCCTCCAACACGGCGGGCACCATCCCGCTCGATGTGCAGGCGTTCCACGCCGACCTGCTGACTATCTCGCCGCACCTCTACTACGGCCCCAAGGGCGTCGG
>JACQEE010000329.1 GCA_016200725.1 Chloroflexota bacterium | reverse complement strand
TGGTACGCGTAGCCGATCTGGATGAGCCAGGGGCCGAGGCGGTCGGCGGCGCCGAACTCGACGCGGGTGAGGAACGAGGCGATGTGGCAGAGCGCCTTCTCGAGTTCCGGCGGCAGGGGCTGGAGGCGTTCCCAGGGAATGTCGCGCGTGGCCGACCACTGGCGGGAGATGGCCTCCTCGTAGAGCGACATGATGTTGTCCGCCCAGACGAGGTATTGCTTGTTGGCGGACTGATGGGCCTTGTTGATCGGCAGTTTGGGGTCCATGCCGGCACCGCGGATCTGGACGGTATCGTAACCCTCGGCGGGAGGCGACTCGTCGCCGGCGGCGATGAGGTCCATGAGCGTCATGCCACGACGGCTGGGCTGGGCCTTGATGCCCAACTTCAGGTAGAGGCCGGAGCCATCGCCGGGTTCGGCCGTGAGCCACTGGCCGGGCTCGATATCGCCCTCGCGCACCGGCTTGAGGTGCGGGACGTTGCGCATCGTCTCCCAGGCCTGCTTGTGGGGGATCGGTTGCGTCATGGACCTCTCCCTTCGCTCGCGCGCGCGAGCGGCCACCAGAACCCGTTGCGGAGAATGCTAGAGGTACGTGGGCGGGGTGTCAAACCTCAGCCGCGTTTAGCGGATAAGGCCGTGCTTGCGGCAGAAGGCGAGGACGGCGTCGCGGAACTGAGCGGGGGCGTGGTTGTAGACGGCGTGACCGGCGTCGGGAAGGATGACCAACTCGGCGTTGGGCAGGTGCTTGGCGATGATCGACGGGCCGATGGTGCCAGCGGTAACCTCGTCCTTGGCGCCGGCGATGACGAGGACGGGACAGGTGACGCTCTTGAGGCGCGGCGTGAGCGGGTGCTCGCGCAGGGCGGCAACGGCACGGGCGCTGGCGACGAAGGACTCGACGTGCTCGGGCTTCACGGCGCGAGAGAAAGCCTCGCCCTTCTTCGCCGACTCGCCGATGGCGTACCAGCGCTCGGAGGCCGCGAGGTTCACCTCGCTGGAACCCGAGTCGATGATCACTGCGGCGCACTTGTCGAGGTGGTCGATGGCAAACTGCTGGGCGACGACGCCGCCCCAGGAGACGCCATGCACGACGGCCTTGCGAACACCGAGGCGATCAAGCAGCCGGGCGAGGTCGAGGGCATAGAGGGGCAGCGAGTACTTGCGAGCCGTCGAGGAGCGGCCAAGGCCGCGATTGTCCCAGGTGATCGCGCGCCCGAAGTGGCTGGCCCAGAAGGCGAGTTCGGGGATGAAGCCATCGCCGTTCTGCCCGAGGCCGTGGCAGTGGACGAAGGCCATCGAGCCGGACCCGGCCTCTTCGCAGTGGATAGTGACGTCGCCGAGATCGACAAGGGGCATGACGAAACTCCCGCTTTGGCATTCATAATAGCGCCCACGCACGTGCGAGGAGCAGGGCATGAAGATGGTCAGGAGGTGTACAGGTGTCGACGGGCAGTCGCATTTCGAGGACGTCACAATGCCGATGAGGGAGAGCAGCGCGAGGCGCACGAAATCGCCGTGCAGAAGTTCAAGCGTGCGGTACTGCGACGAGGCATCACGGGGAAGGGCAGTAACAGACGGCGACACGGGGCTTGACAAACGGACGATTGTATTACACTATGTAATACGTCCAGGAGAGCAGCATGATCTACATCGAACTCACCTGGGATGAGCGCGCCGCGGAACATATCGCGCGGCACGATGTAGAGCCGGAAGAGGTCGAAGAGGCCATCGAACGGCAGCAGGAGGCGCGGAGGAGCGGGGACAGGCTCGCGCTCATCGGGCAGACGGATGGAGGACGGTACCTCACTGTATTTCTCGAAGAGTTGCCGGATGGGACGTGGTACGTAATCACGGCGCGCGGTTCGGATGATGCGGAACGGCGCCGCGTTGCTAGAGCGTTAAAGGGCAAGGGAGGGTGAACGATGGCGAAGAAAGAACAGACCGAACAGTTGCGCAGACTGTACGACGCGCAGACATTTGAGGACTTTGGCGGCGAGCCGATGCAGGTTGCGTTGAAGAAGCCCCTCTCGGCGGTGTTTTCGATACGCCTGGATGCTGAACGTCTCAAAAAGTTGCGAGCGATGGCAAGGGGACAGAGCGTCGGGGCGACAACGCTGGCGCGCCTGCTGCTCAACCAGGCCATCGAGCGGAGCGGCGTACGCGCGGCGGCTCGAGTGGCGGAGGAGCGGGTGCGCTACGAGGCGCAGGAAAGCGGCGACTCGCTTGTGCTGGTGCGACGGGCGGACCTGGAGCGGATGCAGGATGCGCTGAACCTGCTGATGGCGGGAGCGAAGACGGGGCGATCGTAAAGAGAAGAGCGGGGACGCAGATCCTGGGCCGTGGACGGCCCAGGATGACACTCGAGTGACTACATCATCAGCACGGTGCGGACGGCGCGGCCTTGCTCGAGGGCGGCGAAGGCCTCGTTCACCTGCTCGAGCGGGACTCTCGCGGTGATGAGTTCGTCGATCATGAGGCGGCCCGAGCGATAGAGATCGAGGTAGAGCGGGAAATCGCGCGTGGCGTTGGTGGAGCCTGTCTGCGTGCCGGTAAGCGACCTCTCGGCGAGCAGGCTGGCAGGGTTGATGGAGAGGCGAGCGGTGGCGTCGGGCGAGATGCCGACGACGACGGCCTTGCCCCCGCGTCCGGTGGCGGTATAGGCGTCCATCATCGTTTGCGGCTTGCCGATCGCCTCGAAGGCGTAGCCAGCGCCACGACCGGCGGTGAGTTCCATCACGCGCGCGACGGTCTTTTCCTTCGAGGCGTCGATAGCATCGGTGGCGCCGAAGCGGCGGGCGCGCGCGAGTTTCTCATCGAGGACGTCAACGGCGATGATGCGCTTCGCACCGGCGAGGCGAGCACCCTGGATGACGTTGAGGCCCACGCCACCGCAGCCGATCACGACGACGGTGCTGCCGGGGCGCACCTGCGCGGTATTCAACGCCGCGCCGACGCCGGTGCAGACGCAGCAGCCCACGAGGCAGGCCACCTCGAAGGGGATATCCTTGGCGATGGGCACGGCGCTGCTGTGGTGGACGATGGCATGGCGGGCGAAGGCGGCGACATTGGTGAAGTGATAGATGCGCTGGCCATCCCTCGAGAGGCGCGTCGCGCCGTCGTAGAGCAGGCCATTCTGTCCCTTGCGCACGGTGCAGCGGTAGGTCTTGCCGGTCGCGCAGTCGTAGCAACGACCACAGAAAGGCGCGAGGTTGAGCACGACGTGGTCGCCAGGGCGGACAGTGGTCACCGCGCCGCCAACCTGTTCAACGATACCCGCGCCCTCGTGGCCAAGCACGACCGGAAACTGGCGGCCGGGCTGGCCGTGATAGACGTGTAGATCGCTGTGGCAGACGCCGGAGGCCACGATGCGGACGAGGACGTCTTCATCCTTCACCGGGCCAAGGTCCACTTCCTCCACACGGAGCGGCGTGTGCGGGGCGTAGAGGACGGCGGCATGGGTCTTCACGGTGGACATTTCGTCCAGCATTGTAGGACATGTTGCACGGAAAGACTTGGAAAGCGATTTGCCGAAGTCGGCTTCGCGCTGGATCGATTCGCGAAAGAGGGGCTGCCCGCGTTGAGGACTACCGTCCCTTAGGATGCCCCGGCAGGTTGTGGCCGGCCCACTTTTCGAGGGCGTCGACGAAGCGGAAGACGTCGGCGTCTTTGCCGACCTCGGCGAGCGCGGCGTGGAAGACGTCGCGGCCAGTCGAGGCGACCATACCGGGCACACCAACGTCCATGGCGAGACGCTGGGCGACGTCGAAGTCCTTGCAGGCGAGGGCGAGGGCGAAACCGATCGCCTTGCGCCCCTCGGGGTTGAGGATGTAGTTGTCCCAGATAGCGCCCGCGCCGGTGACCTCGACGACCTTCTTGGGTTCGAGACCAGCCTTCGCGCCGATGAGCAGCACTTCGGCGGTGATAATGTTGATGACCTGGTTGCGCAGGTTGAGGAGGGTCTTCATGGCGTGACCCGCGCCGGAGCCGCCGCAGTAGTGGATGCGCTGGCCGAGCAGTTTGAAGAGGTCGTTGTGCTTATCGACGACGGCCTTGTCGCCGCCGAGCATGATGAGGAGAGTGCCGTTGAGCGCGCCCAGGGGGCCGCCACTGACGCCCATGTCCACCATGTTGATACGCTTCCCGGCAAGGCGTGCCGAGATGCGCTTGGTGACTATCGGCTCGCCGCTGGTCGCGTCGATCACGGTGGTACCGGGCTTCGCGCCTTCGATGACGCCGCCCGGGCCGAGGCAGGCCTGCTCAACATCGTCGGACTTGGGCAGCGAGAGGATAAGTTCGCTGCACTGCGAGGCGATGTCACCGGGACTCTCGGCGACCTTGGCGCCCAGCAATGCGAGGGGCTGGCAGGCTTCAGTGCGCACGTCGTAGACCATGGCGGTGCGACCCTTCTTGTGCAGGTTGCGCCACATGCCGCCGCCCATCTGACCGGCGCCGATGATGCCGAGGGTGTCCACAGTCGTTTCTCCTTGCGGGCTGACGCCCGCGGTGCGGTCTGGTTGTGCATTAGTTCGTGGGGTTGTAGTCCCACCCGCCCTCGTGTGGTTTGTGGGGGGACACCCCCACGCCCCGTCTGGGGGCTTTGCACCCTGAACCCCTACAAGGCAGCGCTCGTGGACTCGCGCCTCGAAGAAACTTCAACGAGTACGACCAGGAGGGGGCTCTGCACCAGAGCTGGTTACTTCTTAGCGGGCATCTGGGCAAAGACTTCTTTGGCGCAGCGGTACATGCTGACCGAGCGCGGTGCGCCGGCATAGCCGAGCATGTGGATGCAGACGGCGACGATCTCTTCGCGGGTGATGCCGAGGTTGAGAGCGCCGCGTATGTGGCCTTTGAGTTCGCTCTCCGCGCCGAGCGTTGCGGCAATCGTGATCGTGAGAAGGCTCTTGGTCTTGATGTCGAGGTCGGTGCGCGACCAGGAGTCGGCGAAGCAGTGCTCGGTGATGAGGCGGGCGAACTCTTTGGCGTTCGCGGGGTCGCCTTCGGCGACGGGCAGCATCGAGGGCCTGCCGAACAATTTCTCGGTCACTTTCAGTCCACGTTCGAGTCGCTCGTCAGACATCACTTGCTCCTTTGCGCTGTGTGGTTTCAGGTCGGATCACTTCAGCCTATAGTAGCCTTTCGCGCCATCGCCGAGTATGCGCAGTTTGACCTGCTCGCTCATGCCAGGCATGGCCTTGATCATGTTGGGGGCGCCGATGTAGCCATCGACGTGAGGGTAGTCTGTCGCCCAGAGGATTTTCTCGGGACCGAGGAGCTCGGCGAGGTGGGGAAGGCTGCGCTCGACGGGCTCGAAGGCGATCCAGCACTGGCGCTTGAAGTAGTCGCTGGGCGCGATGCGGACATCGGGATCAGGGACGTAGCGATGGTGGAAGTGGCGGTCCATGCGGTCGAGCCAGCCAGCCATCCAGCCGCCGCCGGCCTCGAGGAAACCGAAGTGCACCTTGGGGTAGCGCTCGCAGACGCCGCACATGATGACGCTGAGGGCGGCGAGCATCATCTCCATGCTGTGGGAGATGATGTGCTTGACGCCGGGCTTGTCTTCGTAGCGGTCGATGGCGACTACTGGCATGCCGCTCTCGGCGCCCTCGTGGAAGCCGATGGAGAACTCTAGGTCCTGGGCCTCGGCGAAGAAGGGGTCGTAGACGCGGTGGTGCACCAGCCGGCCGTGGTAGGGGTTCGGTCGCATGAACACACCGCGAAAGCCGAGTTGCTTGCGCGCGAAGCGCATCTCTTCGATAGCCGCCTCCACGGAGAACATGGGCAGAATGGCAATGCCGAACAGCCGGTCAGGCGACGCGGAGCAGTAGTCGGCGAGCCAGCGATTGTAGGCGCGGCAGATGGCCGCTGAGAGTTGCGGGTCCTTCACGCCGCCGACGAAGAGACCCAGGCTGGGATAGAGAAAGGCGGCGTCCACGCCTTCGGCATCCATGTCCTTGAGGCGAATCTTGGGGTCGAAGCCGCCGGGCTTGCCCTCGGTGTAACGCAGCGGGTACTGCATGACGTCGCCGTTGTAGCCGAGGCCGCCCAGCGAGGCGATGCCTGTCCGCCCGCCGAGCACCATGTCCTCGATGTAGAAGCGGTCCTTCCCATCGGGGTCGGTCTTCACCGTTGGAGCGCGGTCGCGGAACTTGGGTTCCATGTAGCGCTGCCACATGTCGGCGGGCTCGAGGATGTGGCCGTCCGCGTCGATGACCCGATACGCCTGCTTCGCCATGAGCGCCTCCGGAGAGTCCCGTTGATGGTTCGACAGGCTCACCACGAACGGGGTGCGTTAAGGTGCGCGCATCATCGCACAAGGCGCAAGCGCGAGGCTAGCGGGTGCGACAACACCGCGGGCGTTCGACCAAGCGAACACTGAGCGGAGGCAACGAGACCAGCCTTACGGCTCGGCCAAAAAGTCAACGGTAAGCCGCGCGACCTCATCGGGACGCTCCATCGGGGCGAAGTGGGTTGCGCCGGGGACGACGACGAGTCGCGCATTGGGCAGCAGCGGCGCGGCCTCGTCGACCATCGAGCGAAGGGCGCGCGGGGTACGCTCGCCACGGAGGAGCAGAACGGGCAGCGTAACGTCGGGGAGTTCGGCGGCGGTGAGCAGTTGATGCTTGCGCTCGCTGTAGAGCAGGCGCTCGACGTCAGGCGGGCACTCGATCTCGAAGCGGCCATCGTCGCGGAGGCGGGTGCCGCCCTCGATGTAGGCGCGCAAGGCCTCCTCTGTCCACGTCGAGGGGATGGTCTTCTTCCGATAAGCCTGGAACATCGTCTCACGATCGGGCCAGACGAGGGACTTCGACTCGGACTGCTCCTTGAACCGTGCAGCGGACTTGCGCAGATAGTCCTGGTGTTGATTGGTCAGGCGAAAGGCCGGCTCGACGAGGACGGCCTTGCGAAAGAGGCCTGGCCGCTCGCGGTAGGCGGCCATCGCCACGTTGGCGCCGAGGGAATGGCTAAGCACCGAGCAACCTTCGAGGCGCAGTTCGCGGAGGACGTTGGTGAGGTCGGCGATGAAGTCGGGGGTGTCGTAGGCGTCGGCGGGTTTGCCGCTCGCGCCGTGGCCGCGGAGGTCCATAGCGACAAGGCGATGTCGCGCGGCGAGGATGCGGGCGACGGGCGTCCAGACGGCAGCGCAGAAGGTGGTGCCGTGAATGAGGAAGACCGGCTCGCCAGGGCCAGGCCACTCGAGGCAGTGGATGGGCACAGGACCGCCGGAGAGGGTGAAGGAGCGGGGGGAGGACATGGGTGAGGGGATTGTAGGAGACGGGCGCTAAGGTCGCAAGGCGATTCATCTGCGTCTACGCCCTACGTTCGCGAGTACACTCACGGCCATGACTCGCGCGCGCACCGGCTGGACCGTGATGGGCATGGTCTGGACCTTCGACCTGTTCGTCTGGGTCTCCGCCTTCTCCATCGGCGTCCTGCTGCCGAAGATGCGCGAGGACATGCACATCGCCGACTGGCAGGCGGGGCTCCTCGGCTCCAGTTTCTTCCTCGTCTTCTTCGCGCTCTCGATCCCCACATCGATCTGGCTCTCGCGGCTGCGACCCAAGACCGTCATCTTCTACTCGGCGCTCGCGACCGGCGGGTTCGTGCTCCTGCAGGGCTTCGCGCACGGCTACGCGATGCTGCTCACCGCGCGCTTCGGCTTCGTGATCGCGGCCACGGCACGCAACGCGATGGTGCCGCTCTTGATGCAGCAGTGGTTCGACGCGAGACGCATCCCGCTACTCAACAGCATCTTCAACGGCGTCACCGGCCTGGGCCAGGTGCTCGTGCTCGGCCTCTCGCCCTACCTGCTGCTCGTGACGAGTTGGCGAGCGATCTACTGGATCGACGGCGGCGGCCTGCTCCTGCTCGGGCTGGTCTGGTTGATGTACGGGCAGGACCGTGAATCGCCCGAGCACCCGGCGACACTCGGTAGGCAAACAGGCCGGTCCCCACTAGGGGTCATCTGGCGTGAAAAGGCCCTCTGGCTCGCCGCCGGAGCGCAGATGGGCGTCGCCTTCGCCGGCAGCAGCGTCATGACGTTCTGGCCCACCTACGCCAAGGACGAGCGCCACTTCGCCCTCACCACCATCGGCAACGTCATGCTCTCCAACCCGATATTCATGGTGATTGGCTCGGCCTTCACCGGAGTGGCCATGCGCCTTGTGCCCAAGCGCAAAGTCCTGCTGATCGTCCCATGGCTCACCCTGCCGCTCGTCTTTCTTGGGGTCATCTATGTGAAATCCATCCCTGTCCTGGTGCTCCTGTTCGCCGTCAACGGCCTCGCCCAAGCGATGACGCTGCCGGTCCTGATGTCGGTGCCATACCAACTCGGCCTCTCCCAACGTGAGGTCAGCGTGGCGACCGGTCACATGCGCACCTTCGTCCCGCTTGGCGGCGCGTTGGGGCCACTGTTCGTCGGACTCGTCGCGGGAGCGACCTCGCTGCGCGTCGCGATGACCATCGCCTGCCCGCTCGCGCTGAGTCTCGTCGTCTTCAGCCGCTTCCTACCAGACCGTCCTCCCGAAGTCTCAACCGTTGGAGTCGCGGGGCCGCAGCCAGCGCTCGATGCCGAGTGAGCGCGACCCGCCCTCTCCTTGACTCCTCCGCCGTCGCGCCGTTATCGTGCCCGCGTCATACACGAGTGTATGAACGGAGATGACGATGCCGCGCCTCAAAGCCGTCGATGCCGACGGCCATGTGCTCGAGCCTGCCGACCTCTGGATGACGCGCATCGAGCGCAAGCACCGCGACCAGGCAGTGCGAGTGGTGTGGAACGCCGAGAAGCAGCGCGAGGAGGTCGCCGGCGAAGGACGCGTCATCCTGCACCGCGGCGTCGTGGGCGTGGGGATGGCGGGGCAGGCATTCGAGGCCTTTCGCGAGTTCGGCAAGGGCATCCGCTACGCCTCGCTCGCCAAGGGCGGGTTCGATCCGCAAGCGCGGATGCAGGAGATGGCCAAGCACCAGATCGAGGCCGGGGTGCTGTACCCGTCGGTCGGCCTGTTCCTCGGCGCACTCCGAGACCCTGCGCTGGCGGCGGCGCACTGCCGCGTGTACAACGACTGGCTCGCCGAGTTCTGCGCGACGCATCCGGAGGCGTTGTACGGTGTCGCCGCGCTGCCGCTGCAAGACGTCGAGGCGGCAGTGATCGAGGCACGACGCGCGGTGAAACTGGGGCTGAAAGGCGCCTTCGCGCGGCCGAACCCGCACAACGGACGCCATCTCGACAGCCCGGCCTTCGACCCGCTGTGGTCGGCGCTGCAAGACATAGAGATGCCGCTGGCGCTGCACCCGGCGGGTACGCCGGACATGTGGGGCACGTGCACGCTCTTCCGGGAGTACAGCACGTCGATCCATCCATTCCAGCACTCGATGAACTTCTCGTTCGACGACCAGTTCGCCTTCTCGCTGCTCGTCGGCTCGGGCGTGCTAGAGCGCTTCCCGCGGCTGAAGGTCGCGGTGCTCGAGGCGGGCGGCGGCTGGGTGCCGTACTGGTTCGACCGCATGGACCACTTCTGCGACGTATGGCGCTGGAACGTGCCGCACCTCAAGCACAAGCCCAGCGAGTACTTCAAGCGGCAGTGCTGGGTCTCGTTCGACCCCGACGAGCGCTCGCTGCCGGCGGTGGCGTCGCTCATCGGCGAGGACCGCATCGTGTGGGCGTCGGACTACCCGCACCTGGACGTGACGTCGCCGTGCATCGGCGCGGAGGTGCGGGAGACGCTGTCGCCGCTGCCAAAGGCAACGCGGCGGGCGATCCTGTGGGACAACGCGGCGAGGTTGTACGGGTTCTGACCTCGCTCCCCGGCCCTCTCCCCTGAGAGGGGCTTTGCTCCATAACCCCATCATCGGCGAGGGTACTGGAACAGCGGCGTCGGTTCTGGAACGGGTACCGCAATCGGCGCTCCGAACGTCGCCTCGATACCGAGTTCGTACCAAGACTGTATCAGACAGCAGATGTTGTGGGCGAGGACTTTTGTGAGTACCTCGTTCACTTGTGCTGTGGGTGTCTTAGCCCTGACCGAGCCGCCAAACTTGGTCTTGACCATCGAGAACACCGTCTCGGCGTTGGAGCGTTTATGGTAATGCTCCAAGAATTCGGCACGGTTCAGGCTGTAATAGTGGTAAGCGCGATTCCAGAGGCCGTCAAACCCGTGGCTGCTGTTCGCCAAGCCCTTCTGACCTGCTCCCCGAAAACTGGTCCAGCCATAATTGGAGTCCTCCGGGCAATGGTCTCCTCCCCGGATCCTGAGCCAAACAGCATGTGACTTTTCTGGGATGATCGGGCCTGGACATAGAGGAGGATCATCGCATGAAACGGTCCAGGTATAGCCCGGAGCAGGTGGCCTTCGCCCTGCGCCAGGCGGAGAG
>JACQEE010000328.1 GCA_016200725.1 Chloroflexota bacterium | reverse complement strand
CCGACCACGACTTCCCCACGACGCCGTTCAACACTTGCAATCTCGCCAACTCTTTGGGTGCCAATGTCAGTCCTTTCATGAACCGACACTGACATTTTCCCTGACCAGTTAGCTACTGACCGAATCGTAGATCACCGACAGCTGAGCCTAGTTCAGGAGTATAACCGCCGGCATTTCCGAGCGGTTCCTAAGCATTCATGCGCCTACCCGTCACTCTGAGCGAACCGAAGGGTCCCTCTGCGTCTTAGGTGGGGTCTTCCCTAGTTCACCGAGATCCTCGACTGCAGATCGCCTTGGTCGTCGGGACCCTTCTTCGCTGGGCCATGCTTGCGCAGATAGAGGAACGTCTGCAGCGTGCGATTCTCGCGGTTGAGAATGGTTGCCTCGCGCTGGAGCCGCTCATCGGTAGAGACCATCTCCAGCAACTCCTGCTTCTCGGGGTTCTGGATGGCGAGGATGGCGGCCACCAGATACGACAGGTGCTCCGGCGTCACATCCATGTTCACCGCGACGCGCTCCTGCTCGGACAGTTGCGCCAAGATATCGAGGTGCGTGGAGAACCCGCGCTTGATGTTGTCGATCAGGCTCGCGGCGGCGTTGGCGGCGGCCGGCGCCTCCAGCACCGTGGCGTCGCCGCGCATGTAGGGGCGCTGCTGCGTCACGCGCTCGAGGCGGAAGCGCTGCTCGCCGACGGCCCGCAGGTTCATTCGCCCCTGCGGCAGGTACTGCACGTCGGCGATGCGCGCCGTCGTGCCCACCTCGAACGGAACCGATGGCCCGCCCGCCTCGCGCCCCGCGCGGATGAGCACCACGCCGAACGGCGCCTTGTTCTGGATGCACTCCCCGATCATCAACTTGTACCGCTCCTCGAAGATGTGGAGCGGCAGCAGTTGGTTCGGAAACAGCACGGTGTTGAGAGGAAAGAGAGGAAGGCTAATGGTGTCGCTCATAAGATCGTGGCCCTAGAGCCCGCCCCGGAACGCTTGGTAAATCTCCTTGCCGAACCCGTTGAGCAGCGGCGTAGCCACGCTGGACGTCATGTCGATGTGCAGCGGCGTGATCGAAATCTTGCGCTGCCGCACCGCCGCGATGTCGGTGCCCTCCTCGACCTTCCAGTCGGCCTTGCCTCGAGCGACCCAGTAGTAGTCGTACTTCGCGGTCTCGATCTTCTCGAGCGTGTTCTCGTAGCGCCCGCGCGCCAGCCGCGTGATCTCCACGCCATCGATCTCGTTGAGCGGTACGTTGGGCAGGTTGACGTTGAGCAGCATCGGGCCGCTCAACACTTTGTCGCGGAACATGCCCGCGAGGATCTGCGCCAACTTCGCCGCCGGCTCGAAAATGGCGTCCTTGATCGTGGCCACCGAGATAGCGATCGCAGGCACGTCCCACAGGTGCGCCTGGAAGGCCGCACCGACTGTGCCGGAGACGAGTACGTTGATGCCGGTATTCGCCCCCTCGTTGATGCCCGAGACGACGAGGTCGACAGGCTTGGGCGTGAGCCCCTGCACCGCGAGGATGACGCTATCGGCAGGCGTGCCCTCGACGAGCAGCGCCTTCACGCCCTCGATGCGCGAGATCGCCTCGCTGACACGCACCGGGTGGTGGAACGAGATGCCCATGCCGACGCCGCTCTGCTCGCGATCTGGGGCGACGACGCTCACGGTGCCAACCTGGCACAACGCCTCGGCGAGTTTCCAGATGCCGCGCGTGTGCAGCCCGTCATCGTTGGTGACGACGATGTTCAAGAAGAGGATCTCCTATGGAAGGGCGTCTTTCAGGATACTACACTCGCCTTGCACACCTACCTCCGGCTCGACCCGGCAGTGTAGGATAGGAAGGAGGTATAAGCCGATGGCAATGAAGAAACCGCACGCGCGAAATCGAAAGCGAGCAGATGATCTCGCGATGAAAGATGTCCACAATCTTTACCTTCGGTACGCGAAGTATGCTAAGTCGGACGAGGAAACCCAGGACATCCTTGCGCGCGAACTGAAGGGTAAAAGCCTAACTAAGTTATTCCTGGCTTGGAAAGAAGAATAGCACTTGCCGAGGTTGTACTTCGACACCTCTGCCCTTGTCAAAAAGCACGTCCCTGAAAGCGGCTCTTCGATCGTCGCTGAACTGTTCGCCGGAAGACGCAACTCAGAGGTCTTCCTCACGTCCTACATTAGCCTCATCGAGCTGGTGGCTTTTCTCTCACGCGCCCGGACGGCCCGAACGCTAAGTCAGTCGGCAGAACTCACCGTCCGCAGTGCCATGTTAAGAGACTTGGATACGATGCGGGTGCGAGCAATCACCTGGGATATTCAACAGGAGGCGAGGCGGTTTGCCGAACGGTTTGGTTTGAAGGCTGCGGATTGCTGCCAACTTGCGACTGCTAACTTGCTGCGACTCGAATTTCCAGGAGAGTCCATGTGGCTGGTTAGTGCAGACTTGCGCATGTTGGCTGCTGCGGAGCAGGTGGGCCTGAGCATCCTCAATCCGCTCAGTACCGATGCACCCAAAACTCTCCGGGCCTTTCGAAAGAACTAGCCGCTACTTCGCGTCCATCTCCAAGATCACGCGCCGCACCTGGAAGAGCGTCGTGGAGACGACGCGGTTCTTGATGTCGGTGCGGCTGCCGGGGTACTTGCCGGTATGGACGTAGTGCTTCTTGCCAGCGTCGATCGCCATGAACACCGTGCCGACCGGCTTGCCCTCCTGCTCCGTCGGCCCCGCGACGCCGGTGATGCCTATGCCGATATCCGCGCCGAGTTGCTCGCGGGCGGCCTTGGCCATCGCCGAGGCCGTCTCGCCGCTGACGACGCCGTGGCGCTCGATGATCTCGTGGGGGACGCCGTAGCGCTCCTTCACCGAAGTCATGTAGGTGACGATGCCGCCCTTGAAGTAGTTCGACGCGCCGGGCACATCCGTGATCACGCTCGCGAGCTGCCCGCCGGTGCACGACTCCATCGTCGCCAGCGTGAGGCGCCGCGCCGTGAGCAGTTTGCCGACGTGCTCCTGCATGGTCTCCGCATCGATGCCCCAGAGGTTGTTGCCGAACAACTTCTGGATCGCCGCGTCCACCGGCTTGAGCAGCGCATCCGCGGACGCCTGGTCCTTCGCCTTCGCCGCGACACGCACATGGATGCCATCCGGCTTGGCGTAGACGCCGATACTCGGGTTGGCAGCACGCTTCATATCGCCGAGCATCTCGTCGACCAGGCCTTCCGAGAGGCCGTTGACCTTGAACGTGCGGCTGACCAGGATGCCGCTCTTGGTGCGCTTGCGTAACTCCGGCGCGACCTCGTGCTCCCACATCCGCGACATCTCTCGGGGCGGGCCCGGCATGCAGATGATGATCTTGCCTTGCTTCTCGGCCCACCAGCCGGGCGCGGTGCCCACTGGATTCGGTATCGCCCGCGACGATGGGATCAGCGTGGCCTGTTTGAGGTTGTTCGTTGGCATCTGCAACGCGCGGTTGCCGAAGAAGGCGCGCAATTCTTCCTCCAACATGGGATCGACCTTCATCGTCTCGCCGAAGACTTTCGCGATGCCCTCGCGCGTGAGGTCGTCTTCGGTAGGGCCGAGTCCGCCTGTGCAGAAAAGTATGTCGGAGCGGCCGAGGCCTCGCTGCAGCGTCTCCGTCAGCCGCTCCATGTTGTCCCCGACTTGGTGCATGTAGTAGAGGTCGATGCCCAGCGCCGGCAGCCGCGACGAGATGTACGACGCGTTGG
>JACQEE010000327.1 GCA_016200725.1 Chloroflexota bacterium | reverse complement strand
TACTCGAACTCGAGCGGATGGGCAAGAAGAGCAGCGAGAAGATCATCAAGAACATCGCCGCGAGCAAGGAGCGGCCACTCGAGCGGCTGATCTTTGCGCTCGGCATTCGCCATGTCGGCTTCGAGACGGCGAAGTTGCTCGAGCAGGCCTTCGCGAACATGGACGAGTTGCAGTCGGCGAGCGTGGAGCGGCTGCTGACCGTGCCCAGCGTGGGGCCGGTGATCGCCGAGAGCGTACACGCCTACTTTCAGGAGCCGCGCAACCTGCGAGTGCTTGATAAGTTGAAGGAGCGCGGCGTGGACCCGCAGCGCGTCGTAGTGGAGGCGACCGGGCCGCAGCCACTTGCAGGCAAGAGTTATGTGATCACGGGGACACTCTCGTCGATGACGCGCGAAGAGGCGGAGGCGGCGATCCGCGCGCTGGGAGGGACGGCCACGAGCAGTGTGAGCCGCAAAACAGCCAGCGTAATCTCGGGCGCGGAGCCTGGTTCGAAGGTGCGAAAGGCCGAGCAGTTAGGCGTGCCGGTGCTGGACGAGGTAGCCTTCTTGAAGTTGGTAGGAAAAGGATAGGGTGAATCAGGCCGACGGCTTCAGTGGGCGGGTGCCGCCGGGGGCGGCCATCATGGCGACGGGGACTTCCATCTCATGTTGGCGGGCGAGGGTGGCAATGAGAATCTTGCAGCGCTCTCGGGCAGGGAGATAGCGGACGAATACAGCCTCGATGCCTTTGAATGGCCCAGCGTTGAGCAGGACGCGGTCGCCCGGCTTGAAGATGTCACGCCAGCCGCCGGCATTCCAGGACTCGACCCGCTTTTGGATCGTCTCGACAATGGCATCCTCTACGGGCGTGGGAGCGTTATCGCCGCCGAGCAGATATTTCAGACCATGGGCGCGACGCAAGTGTACCCAGGCATCGCTCGAGGGATCGCCCTTGCAGAAGAGGTAGGAGGGGAAAAGAGCCTCGGTGCGGCGGCGTCCGTCCTTGTGGACGACGATCTGAGGGTGGTAGACCTCGATGCCTTCAGGCTGGAGTTGCTGTCGCAACTGCGACTCGCGGCCGCGATGGACTTTGGCGACGTACCAGTGGAGAACGTGGACGCCGTTGGCATGGCCGTTCGCATGACCATTTGAGGCACGGGTAGTTTGAGCATTGCGCATCGAAACGACGCCTCGCGCATCCATGCAATCAGTCTAGCAGAGAGACGCATCAGATAGAGGCCGCAGAGAGGTGCCTTCGATGGCACGATACGTGGCGGTTTGTTCGATAGAGTGGCGTCTCCTATAATCGGCGCGACCCGTCTGACGCTGCCCTTCGGAGGAACACTATGTCGCCTGTTCACGTCGAGGTTGCCGGCTTCATCGCCACGGTCACCATCGACTATCCGCCGGTGAATGCTATGGCGAGCGAAGCATACAGTGAGCTGACCGAGGCGTTCGATTCGTTTTGGGACCGGGACGATGTGCGCGTGGCGATTCTGACAGCGGCAGGCGATCGAGCGTTTTGCGCTGGCGTTGACATCCGTCGTCGCGCGGCGGGAACCTCGGCGCCGCGGAAGGACCAGGGTCGCACGGCACGCGAGTGCTTCAACTCCATCTACGAGTGCCCCATACCGGTCATCGGGGCGATCAATGGGCCGACGCTGGGTGCGGGCATCCCGATAGCCGCGTCGTGCGACTACCTGATCGCGTCGGAGAAGGCGACGTTCGGGTTGCCGGAGATCGACGTGGGCCTGCTCGGCGGGGCTCGGCACTCGATGCGGCTGTTCCCGCAGGCGTTCGTGCGTCGCATGCACTACACAGCGGAGCGGGTGACGGCGCAGGAGGCGTACCGGCTCGGCGCGGTGGTGCGCGTGGTGCCGGCGGAGCAACTGATGGCGGAGGCGCGGAAGGATGCGGAGGTAATCGCGGCGAAGATGCCGGCAGGCATCCGGCTGGCGAAGGAAGGGCTGAACCTCATCGAGTGGATGGATATGAAGAGCGGCTATCGCTTCGAGCAAACGCGTACTGGGGTGCTGCAGCGGACGGAGGACGCGGCGGAGGCCAAGCGGGCGTTCATGGAGAAGCGGAAGCCGGTCTTCAAAGGGAAGTAGTGCGCCCGCTCTACGGGGGCCAAAGACGGACACTGGAGCCCCAGCGCTGCTCGTGGTCGAGGCGGAGCGCAGTGAGGCGCGCCTCGTAGTCGATGGCAGCAATAGGGTCGGTGGTCATGATGACAGCATCTTCGCGGTTATCCGTGTAGTAGCCCTTGCGCACGCCAACGGCGTTGAAGCCATACTTCTCGTAGAGAGCCTGGGCAATCGTGTTGGAGGCGCGCACCTCAAGGGTGACGACGTGCGCCTGACGGACGCGGGACATCTCGATCGCGGCAAGGAGCAGCAGTTCGCCGATGCCCTGTCGACGCCAGTGGTTGCCAGTGCCGATGACTGTGACGTGCGCCTCGTCGGCCATGAACCAGACGCCGACAAAGCCCGCGACGCGCTGAGGGATGCCACTCGGCAGCTCAGGCTGCTGGCGACCAAGAATGTGGGCAATGGCATCCCCGAGGCGCTTCCCGAGGGATGGCAGCTTTAGAGGCATATCTTCGCGGGAGAGTGCCTCGCGGGCTTCGGCATCGGCCCGGAAGGGATCGCGCGCCTCAACGGCAACGAGGTAAGAGGCGATGCGATTGCGGAGTTCGCGTCGAAAGGGTGTAGCCGTCCAGCCGGTCGGGAAGCACTCGCGCTCGATCTGCGAGACCTGAGGCGTATCCTCGAGGCGCATGGGCCGCACAAAGTAGCCCATGGGCCGTGGGCCCACTTGCGCCGGCGCCTCGATGGTCTTCATGGCGATCCTGAGAAGCCTACGCGTTCGCAAGTATTGTACACGGTCAGAGTTGGTACCTTGCTTACGACAACACATGAAATAAGGGGCGGCCCGGAAGCCGCCCCCTTTTCAGAAAACCGCGGGAGGTGCTGGCTAATTGAGGTTGTAGAGGCGGGCGGCGGTGTCGTAGACAATCTTTTTGCGGTCTTTGGCGGGGACGCCTGCGAGGGAGTCTTCGACGCGGGCGTGGCTGAAAGGCCAGGTGGTGTCGGTGTGCGGGTAGTCGGCCTCCCACATGAGGCTGTCGACGCCGATGACGTCGCGCATCATCACACCGGTGCGGTCGGAGATGAAGCAGACGTAGCACTGGCGGTGGAAGTATTCGGAGGGCTTGGCCTTCAACTGCGACTTCGTCCAGTAGCGATGACGGTTGAAGGTGTAGTCCGCGCGCTCGAGCAAGTAGGGCACCCAGCCAATACCGCCTTCGCTGGAGATGACTTTGAGTTTGGGGTGGCGCTCGAGGACTCCGGTCCAGATGATTTGGGAGAGAATTTCGAAGTTGATGAGCGGCGAGGCCGTGATGAAGGCCTCGGCCATGCCGGGGATGTTGGCGCTCAAGACGGATGTCGCGCCACGGCTCTTCGAAGAGATGTGCAGATTGACGGGCAGATCGGACTCTTCGCAGGCGGACCAGACGATGTCGTACATGGGGTCGATGAGCGGCTTGGCATCAGTGACGAGTCCTTCGATCCAGAAGGGGAAGGTCAGACCGCGGATGCCCTTCTTGGCGATGCGCTTCAATTCAACGACGGCCTTCTCAGGCTCGGTGAGTGGGAGCACACCTAGGCCGATGAGACGGCCGGGCGCGGTGGCCTGGAACTCGTCGGTGAGGTAGTCGTTGTAGGTAGAGAAGGCCCAGTCGCGCAACTCGGTGTCTTTGATGTTCATCAGACCTTCACCACCGAGGCCTGGCACGGCGGGGAAGCAGATGGACGTCTTGACTCCGTCGAGGTCCATGTCCTTGATACGGGCCTTGGCGTCGTAGCAGCCAGGACGCATGTCCTTGAAGTTCTGGGCCTTGACGGTGTACTCCTCGAACTTCTTGCCGGCCATGGTGGAGAGGCCGATGTTGGGCGACATGCGCTCTTCGACCTTCCACATCTCCACGCCGTCCTTGCTGACGACGACACGCGGGGCCTTGTCCTTCATACGGCCCGTCGCGCGGTCGGTCCACACGTTGCCAGGTTCGATGATGTGGTCATCCGCGGAAATGAGGTCGAGTTTGCCGTAAGGTTTCGTCGGGATGTCGAGCATCGCTAGCCTCCCCTGCCACCAGGTCGATTTGGCCGTAGTATGCCGCTCAACTGCTCGTTTTGCAATCGGGCCGCGGCTATTTGAAGGCGTGGTAGGCGCTCAAGTAAATCGACCGAAGGATGATGAAGCCAATCCAGCCCAGGAGCACGACCACGGCGGCGCGCCAGGTCTCGGTGTAATCCAGCGCCTCCTGGACGGCGATGACGGTGGCGATGATCACCCAGACCCATGTGCCGAAAAAGATGACGCCGCTGAGAAAGGGGATGATCGCGAAGATGGTGAGGATGGCTGGCGAATAGGCGAAGGCCATGCAGCGCATAACCTGACCCCAGTCCGCCTCCGTCTGCTTCTCCGGCATGATCTTGGTGCCTATGAAAAGAACGAGGCCAGAGGCAATGAGCCAGGCGCCGAGCGCAACGACGAAGCCGAAAACGAAGCCGCCACCGCCGTGTCTGGCGCCGCCGATAGCTGAGGCGAGGCTGACGAGGAGGACGACGCCGATAGCCTGCCAATTCGCCTCGTGGTCGTGCTCGACCTCGCGGTAGATCGACGAGTCGAGTTCGGCTGCGCCGATCATGCGGTCGACGAAACTCGTTCTGCGCACGGACATGGGACCAGTGTTCTGGGCCATATGACCTCCGTGGGAGCGTTTTATCTAGTTTAGCAATCCACCGCGAGAGGCTTAGGCCGTCGAATCGCTATAATCCGCTGCCGGAGGGTGAGCCGATGAAAGTGTCGCGGAGAAAGTTTACATTCGCGTCGCCGGAGCAGGTGTGGGCGGTGGTGGCGCCGATGGGGCGGATACCGGAGTGGTACAGCGGAGCGGAGACCGTCGCGCACATCGCGGGGCCGGCGGAGGGCGTGGGCAGGAGGCAGCGCGTGTCGCGGACGATGTACGGGCACCAGGTGGAGACGGAGCAAGAGGTGGAGCGCTGGGAGCCCCAGGCCGCCATCGTCGTGCGCAACCTCAGCGAATCCGTCGATGGCCGTGCAACGCGGGGCGTCCAGGACTTTCGCACGTCGCTCCTGCTCAAGGACGAGAAGATAGGGACGACGGTGACACTGGCGTACGAGTGGAAGGCGCCGTTCGGGATCGCGTGGGTGCAGAGCCTGCTCGCCGGCGGCCGCGTAATGGGCAAAGAACTGCGCGAGTCATTGAACAGCATCAACAAGCTGGCGAAGGGTGACAAGGCGGAAAAGAAATAGCAGCACCCGATTCGGGCGTGATTGCATCCGTATTGCTCACGGCTATACTGTGCGAGGCATTTCCCGAGATTTGAAAGGATGGATTCCCCATGTCTGTTGAGTCGATCGTGGCCGTTGCGCGGAAAGAGAACCGGACGCTGCTCACCGAAGTCGAGGCGAAACAGGTCCTTCGCGAGGCGGGCGTCACAGTGGTAGAGACGAAGCTGGCGAAGACAAAGGCGGAGGCGCAGAAGACGGCCAAGGAGATGGGCTATCCGGTCGTGCTAAAGATCGTGTCGCCGGACATCGTGCACAAGAGCGATATCGGCGGCGTGAAGTTGGGGCTGGCCGACGACGCAGCGGTGGGCAAGGCCTTCGACGAGGTCATGGCCGCAGCGAAGAAGGCCTCGCCGAGCGCGAACATCCACGGCGTGTCGGTGCAGCCTATGGCGAAGGCGGGCACCGAAGTGATCATCGGCATGTCAAAGGACCCGCAGTTCGGGCCGGTGATGATGTTCGGCCTTGGTGGCATCCTTGTCGAAGTGCTCAAGGACGTAGCCTTCCGCGTGGTGCCGCTCACCGCGCGCGACGCGTCGCAGATGGTCCACGACATCAAGGCATACAAGGTGCTCGAAGGGTATCGAGGCCAGGACCCGGCGGATGTCGCCAGCCTGGAGAAAGCGATCCTGAGCGTCTCCGCGTTCGTGGAGAAGCACCCGGAGATTAAGGAACTCGACCTGAACCCCGTGTTCGCCTACAAAAAGGGGATCGCGGCGGTGGATGCCCGGATTGTGCTGGAGCAGACGGCGTAGCGCGACACCGCTCTTTCGAGAGGCTCGAGGAATCGCTGGTAGTCGATAGTGTCCTCATCAGGCAAGGAATGAATCATGCCGTTTGATGCCAAGACGCTCGATCGCGTGTTCAACCCCAAGACGGTGGTGGTCGTTGGGGACAAGAAGGCCACGAATTACAACTGGCTAAAGAGCATGAAGACTGTGACGGGGCGGCTCTTCTCGGTGCAGTTGGACGACCGCGAGATACCAGGCATCGAAGAACTCGGCATCAAGAACTACAAGAGCATCCTCGAGGTGCCGGGGCCGATCGACTATGTGCTGCTGGCGGTGCCACGCAAGGTGGTGCCGATCATTCTGGCGGACTGCATCAAGGCGAAGGTCGGCGGCGTGGCGGCATTCACGTCAGGCTTCGCGGAGACGGACGAGGAAGGCAAGCAACTCCAGGCGCGAATCGCGCAGATGGCGCGGGAGGCGAACCTGCCGCTCATCGGCCCTAACTGCATGGGGCTGTTCAACCCGAAGGCGGGCGTCCGTCACAACAGCGACCAATATCACGGCGAGAGCGGCCCCGTGGGCTTCATCGGCCAGAGCGGGACGCACACGATCTATTTCAGCACCACGCTCAACGCCATCCACGGCATCAAGCTGGCGAAGTCGGTGAGCATCGGCAACGCAGCCCTCATGGATGTGCCTGACTACCTCGAATACTTCGGCCAAGACCCCGAGGTGAAGATCATTGGCGCGTACATCGAGGGCGTAAAGGACGGGCGGCGGTTCTTCGAGGTGCTCCGCAAGGTCGCGCGGCAGAAGCCGGTGCTCATCTGGAAGGGTGGACAAACCGAGGCGGGCGCGCGAGCCGCGTCCTCGCACACAGGCTCGTTAGCGTCGTCGCAGGCGGTATGGGAGGCGATGCTGCGACAGACGGGCGCGGTGCGCGTGGACAGCCTCGACGAACTGTGCGACACCACAGCGGCGCTGCTCAAATTGCCGCGATTGACGGGGCCGCGAGGCGTGCTTGTCTGCATGACGGGCGGCGAGTCCGTCGTCATCACGGACACGTTCGCGAAGCAGGGGTTGCAAGTGCCGCTGCTCAGCGACCAATCGTACAAGGAACTCGGCGCGTTCTTCAACGTGATCGGCGGGTCGTACAAGAACCCGCTCGACGTATCGTGGAACTTCCAATCGACAGAGGTCGTCAACAAGTTGCTCGGCATCCTCGACGCGGATACGCACACGGACTTCCTGGCGCTGGAGATGTTCGTCGCGGCGGTGGGGCGGCGTCGCAAGCAGGAAGGGCAGCCGGACTTCTACGACGCGGTCGGCGAGTTCGCCAAGAAGGCGCGCAAACCGTTCTTCGCCATGCTGACGGCGACCGCGATGGAGCGCGAGGCTATCGGGTTGCGCGAGTTGCTACGCGACAAGGGCGTGCTCGCGTTCCCCTCGTTCGCACGGGCATCGGTGGCCTATCGCAAGGCGCTGGATTACTGGTCTGGACGCTAGAGCGGGAGGTGGGGGATGTTACAACGTACTCGAGATTTGCTTATAGCCATCGACGAGGCGTGGGCCGACCTGCTGAAGGCGACAGACGGGCTGACCGAGGAAGAGATCGCTAGGCAGCCAACGCCGCAGTGCAACTCGATCGCGTGGCTGATGTGGCACACGGCGCGCGTCGAGGACACGATGGTGCCGCGGCAGTCCGGCCAGCCGCAACTATGGATTTCGCGCGGCTGGCACCAGCGATTCAGGATGCCCGCCGATCCGAAGAACAACGGCGGCCTGCACACCGTCGCCGATCTGGCCAAGTTCAAGTCACCAGGACGCAACACGCTGCTCGCCTATGCAACGGCGGCGCGGGACCAGACGCGGGGGTACTTGTCGTCGGTGACGCAGACGCAGTGGGATGAGCCCGTTCAGTGGTACCGGCCCAGCGGCGGAATGGTGCCGCGATCGCGGTATATGATCCTGCTGACGAAAGAGATCCTCGTACACGGCGGCCAGGTGTCCTACCTGCGCGGACTGATGCGAGGCATGGAAAAGTTGGCGTTCTACTAGCCGCGACCTCTGACCCTCGTCACACCCGCTCCAACTTGGCGTATTGCATCAGCAGTTTCTTCACACCGGTGACGCCCTGGAAGGCCACGGTGATTTCCTGGTCGCCGCCGCTCGGCTTGCAGGCAACGACGATGCCATCGCCGAACGTAGGATGCTTGACGCGTTCGCCGGACTTGAAGGCGGGGGCGACAGGCGCAGCGTCGCCAGACTCGCGGTGGGGCCCCCCGTTTGGCGAGGCAGCATCCTTGCGGAAGTGCGCTGGCATCCAGGACTTCGCGCTGAGCCCGCCGGGGTTGGCGGGCGACGCGCGGTTCGTGGAGGGAAGGAACGACGACTGCCGAGCGGCGCGTCGCGGCGAAGTGGTTAGTTCGCTAGGCAGGTCCTTGAGAAAGCGCGAGGGCGGGTTGGAGCCGCTGCGCCCCATCGCCGAACGGCGGTAGGCGCGAAGCAGGTAGAGCCGCTCGCGGGCGCGGGTCATGCCAACGTAGCAAAGGCGCCGCTCTTCCTCCATCTGCGCAGGGTCGTCGTACGACCGTTGATGCGGCAGGATGCCCTCTTCCATGCCCACGATGAAGACCACGGGAAACTCCAGGCCTTTCGCCTGGTGCAGTGTGATCAGGTTCGTCGCATTGGCGCGCTGGTCGAGGTTATCCGTGTCGGCGACGAGCGCGACTTGCTCGAGAAAGGTGGGCAGCGCCTCGCCGGGGTCGAGGTGCCACATCTCCTCGGCGGCCGTGCGCAATTCCATGACGTTCTCGAGGCGCTCTTCGCCGTCGTCGTCGCTGGCGAGCAGCGCGTCGCGGTAGCCCGTCTTGGCGAGCAGCGCGTCGACGAAGTCGGCGATGGGCATCTTGTTCGACTCCTCGCGGAGAGCGTCGATCAGTTGCAGGAAGGCGATCAGCGACCGAGTAGCGCGCGGGTTGAGTTCAGGCGGCAGTTCAGCACCCGTTCGTGGTGAGCCTGTCAAACCACGGACGGCGGAGGTTGGCTCGCTGCTCGCAGTTTCCCGCTCAAGCATCTGGATGGCCGTGTAGACGGGGACGCCGTTCGCGCCCGCCCAGGCCTGGAGTTCGTCGAGTGTGCGCTCGCCGATGCCGCGCGAGGGCACGTTGACGATGCGCAAAAGGCTGATGTCGTCGAACGGGTTGTGGACGAGGCGCAGATAGGCCAGGACATCCTTCACCTCGCGCCGCTCGTAGAAGCGCATCGCGCCGATGAGGCGGTAGGGCAGGCCGTAGCGCACGAAGGCCTCTTCCAGCGGGCGGGACTGGGCATTGGTGCGGAAAAGAACTGCGCAGTCGCCAGGCTTGTGGCCCTCCTTCACGAGTTTGTCGATCTCGTTGACGACGAAGAGCGCCTCGTCCTGCTCGTTGGTGGCGTCGTGAACCGTGATTGGGAGGCCCTGCTGGTTGTCCGTCCACAACTCCTTCGCCTTGCGCGCCTGGTTCAACTCGATGACCTTCCCGGCGGCGGAGAGGATCGTCTTCGTGGAGCGGTAGTTCTGCTCGAGTTTCACCACCTTCGCATCGGGGAAGTCGCGCTCGAAGTTGAGGATGTTGGTGATGTCAGCCTGGCGCCAGGAGTAGATCGACTGGTCGGGGTCGCCGACGACCGCGAGGTTGCGGTACTTACCGGCAAGCAACTTCGCCATGCGGTACTGCGCCAGGTTCGTATCCTGGAACTCATCGATGAGCACATGCACGAAGCGGTTCTGGTACTTGTCGCGCACCTCGGCATTGTGCTCGAGCATGCGGACGAGGCGCATGATGAGGTCGTCGAAGTCGACGGCGTTCGCGCGGCGCAGGATGTCCTCGTAGCGCTCGTAGACCCGGAGGATGACCTCGTCGAAATAGGAGGCGCGGGTCTGCGAGAACTCGGCTGGCGTGAGCAATTTGGACTTCGCGGCCGAGATAGCGTGTTTCAGGACACCCGGCGAGAACTGCTTCGAATCGATGTGAGCGTCCTGCATCGCGCGCTTGATCACGGCGGTCTGGTCG
>JACQEE010000341.1 GCA_016200725.1 Chloroflexota bacterium | reverse complement strand
GCTCGAGGGCTGGAACCTGGCTCGAACGGCTCCGTCGCTCTCGTCTTTCTGGCCCTGGCACTCCTTCCAGTGCTATTTGTCCGCTCCGGCCATCGCTGGCTCAAGATTGTGGCTCTTGTCGTAGCGATGCCCCTCGCCTTTATCGTGACCGCTTACAGCATCCCGGGAACGACGTGGCTGCCGGCGTTGATACTGCTCTCGATTATCTCCGTCTTGTTCCTTCTCACCCCGCTAGTTCTTGACTACACTGTCGGTAAGCACAGCAGCCGCGCGCGTACCGCGCACGGCCTGTGGACAGAGAACGCACTCCGCGAAGGCTAGCGCCTGTCCCGATCGTCCATAGCAAGCGCGTCGAACTAGAACGGGTCAACCGGGTTGGTTTCCTTTATAATCCCTGCCCATGCGTAGCGATACTCTTGACCGGGCGGCTTTGTGCGTTGAACGAGGCCTGCCTGGGGTGCTTCGGCCATCGTCCGGTTGCTTTCTCGTCATGCTTTGCGGTCTTCCGGGCAGCGGGAAGTCAACTGCGGCGCGATGGCTCGGACCGCGCCTCGACGCGATTGTCGTCGAGTCCGACGCTGTACGTCGCGCGCTCATCGAGCATCCCGTGCACGGCAATGCCGAGAATGCTTACGTCTTTGCCGTCATCCACCGGGTCGTCGACAGCCTGCTGTGCCGCGGGCACCGCGTGATTCTGGACGCGACTAACCTTGTCGAGCGGCACCGCCGGATCGTTCGTGCAATCGCTTTGCAACGCAATGCGCCAATGTTTGTGCTGAGGCTCACTGCCTCAAATGCAATCATCCGCGATCGTCTGCGTCTGCGCCGCTCCGGGGAGGCGCAATGGGATGTCTACCAGCGCATGCGCATGAGTTCTGAGCCGATCTCAGGCGCACACACAAGCCTCGATACCTCAGGCGACACCCGCGAGGCCCTTGAGCGCTTCGCGCTGCTTGTCGAACGCACTGTGCCACAGGTTGCGGTGGCGGGGGAAAGAGGTGGCTCTCCATGAAGATCCGAATCGTCACGCAGGATGTCACCGAAGTCGAAACCGATGCGCTCATCGTCAACCTGTTCGAGGGTGTGAAGACACCCGGCGGTGCAACTGGAGCTGTCGACAGGGCGCTCGGTGGAGCCATCTCGAAACTTATCGAGCGTGGTGAAGCGAAAGGCAAGCCTGGTGAAATCACGGTTGTCCATGTCTTCGGCCAGATACCCGCTGCCCGCGTCGCGATTCTTGGGCTTGGCGAGAAGCGCAAGTTCGACGTGGAGGTCGTCCGCGCTGGCGTGGGCGACGCAGCCAGGTCACTGCGCAAGGCCGGTGCGAAGCGCATCTCCACCATTCTCCACGGCGCCGGCATTGGTGGCCTCGATGATTCTGTAGCGGCGCAGGCCATCGTGGAAGGCGCGGTACTTGGCCTCTATACGTACCGCAGGTCGGGCAAGACACAGGACGATGGTGAGGTGCAGGAACTCGTCATCGTCGAGGGTTCGCGCGATAAAAAGGCGGCAGTCGAGGCTGGGGCCGAGGCTGGGGCCGAGGCTGGGCGCATCATCGCTGAGGCTGTCTGCCTTGCCCGTGACATGGCGAATACACCTGCCAACCTGATGACGCCAACCGACATGGCAAAGGTGGCGCAAAAGGTAGCTGTGGACGCAGGCTTGAAAGTCGAGATCTTTGAGCGCCATGACATGGAGCGCTTGAGCATGGGAGCGCTCCTCGGTGTAGCGAAGGGCTCAGCCGAGCCCCCTAAGTTCATCGTACTGAAGTATCGAGGCGATCCGGGAAACGTGACAAGGGTATTGGGTCTCGTCGGCAAGGGCGTCACGTTTGATACTGGCGGCATCTCGCTCAAGCCAGTCGGCGGCATGTCGGCGATGAAGACCGATATGTCCGGTGGCGCGACGGTCATCGCTGCCATGCGCGCGATAGGGATGCTCAAGCCAAAGATCAATGTCACAGGGCTCATCCCCGCAGCGGAAAATATGCCATCTGCGACGGCGCAGAAGCCAGGTGACATCGTGACCGCGGCGAATGGGAAGACCATCGAAGTTGAGAACACGGACGCCGAGGGGCGGCTCCTCCTCGCGGATGCGCTGTCGTATGGCCGTAAACAAGGCCTCTCGCCGATGATCGACGTGGCTACGCTCACCGGGGCGATTCGCAACACGTTTGGTTCCATCCGTACGGGTGCATTCACCAACGATCAGGGCACCCTCGACCGTGTTCTGGAGGCCTCGAAGATCACAGGTGAGCGTATGTGGCAGATGCCCATGGACGACGACTACAAGGAGCAGAACCGGAGCGATGTGGCTGATGTGAAGAATACCGGCGGCTCGATTGCGGGCTCGATCACTGCGGCGCTGTTTCTGGCTGAGTTCGCCGAAGCGACGCCGTGGGTGCACCTCGACATCGCCGGCACGGGGCGGCTCGATTCGACGAAGGGCTACAGCATCAAAGGCTCCAGCGGCGTACCCGTGCGCACGCTCGTCCAGTTCGTCCTCGACGAGGCT
>JACQEE010000340.1 GCA_016200725.1 Chloroflexota bacterium | reverse complement strand
CGAACTGGTGCCCGGCACGAAGGCTGCTGCCGCCTATGGCGCCGCGAGCATCCGTGAACGGCACCGTCACCGCTTCGAGTTCAACAACAAGTTCCGCGAGCCACTGACGGCTGCCGGGCTGAATCTAAGCGGCCTATCGCCGGACGGGAAACTGGTCGAGATTTCGGAACTACGCGACCATCCATTCATGCTCGGCACGCAGTTCCATCCGGAGTTTCTCTCGCGTCCCGACCGGCCGCACCCGCTCTTCAGCGCGTTCGTGGCGCAGGCCAAGGTCACATTGCGTGAGGGTGGCCAGCATGCCCTGCCCATCGCGGTGAATACTTGACGAATCAGGGGTTGTGTTATACTTACGATGCAGGCATGTGCGAAGTCCTCGTCGAAGCAGACGGTAGCCAGCTGGGCTTGCGTCTGCAGTCCCTCACTCCTACCCGTCTTTCCTCAGCCGTGTTGTGCCCTAGCCTTGCAGCAATCGCTGAAGGCTGCGGCGCGGCCCGGACCGCGTGGGGGACTGTGAAGAATCCCAGACTTCGCAGATAGGTTTACGCTACCTGTGCATCTGTAATTCTAGTCGAGAAACTACCTATCCCCAATCCGCCCATAGCAGTGGGCTTTTGTTAGTCCGATCCGAACGGCAGAGGCCGCGCTCATACAGCGCGCAGAGAGGGTGACGGCAGTGCAGCAACAGCAGCAGGACACACGACCACACAACGACGAGCATCAGCGCGATCGCCAGCCGCCGCCTCCGAATCGGGGGCAGCAGGACGGCAGCGACCGTGGACCGACGGAACTGACGACGCTGATGGCGCAACTCGATTCGAGGAGCCGAGAAGAGCTCGTCGAGATCGCCAAGACGCTCAACGTCCCGAACTTCAACAATATGCGGAAGGGCCAGTTGGTGCAGAGCATCCTGCAGGCCAAGGCGGACCAGTTGGGCCAGCACATCGCCAACGGTGTGCTGGAAATCATCGGCGATGGGTATGGCTTTCTGCGGCACAACGGCCTACGGCCAAGCCCGAGCGACGTGTATGTCTCGCCTTCGCAGATACGCCGCTTCGCTCTCCGCACCGGCGATCTCGTCATCGGCCAGGTGCGTCCTCCGAAAGAGGGCGAGAAGTATCACGGGCTGCTGCGCGTCGAGGCGGTGAATGGCCTCGATCCTGCGAAGAGCCGCCCGATATTCGAGCAACTGACGCCGATCTTCCCGAACGAGCGGATCACGCTGGAGACGACCCCGAAGAACACCTCTCAGCGCGTTATCGATCTCATCTCGCCTATCGGACGGGGCCAGCGCGGCCTGATCGTCTCGCAGCCGAAGGCCGGAAAGACGATGCTGTTGAAGAACATCGCCAACGGCGTCAGCGCCAATTCGCCAGACATCGAACTCATGATCCTTCTGGTCGGAGAGCGGCCGGAGGAAGTCACGGACATGCAACGCTCGGTGAGCGGCGAAGTCTTCGCTTCCACTTTCGACGAGCCTGTCGAAGACCACACCCGCGTGGCGGAGTTGGTGCTCGAGCGGGCGAAGCGCCTTGCGGAAGTCGGCAAGGATGTGGTCATCCTGCTGGACAGCCTGACGCGATTGACGCGGGCCTACAACCTCGCGGTGCCGAGCAGCGGGCGCACGCTGTCAGGCGGTATTGACCCTGTGGCGCTCTACCCGCCCAAGAAGTTCTTCGGCGCCGCGCGCAACATCGAAAACGGCGGCAGCCTGACAATCATAGCCACCTGTCTCGTGGACACCGGCAGCCGCATGGACGACGTGATCTACGAGGAGTTCAAAGGCACCGGCAACATGGAACTCCATCTCGTGCGTGCTCTGGCCGAGAAGCGGTTCTTCCCAGCCATCGACATCCAGCGCAGCGGCACGCGTCGTGAAGAACTCCTGCTCGACGAGCAGCAGTTGAAGCAGGTGGTCCTGCTGCGGCGCATCGTAGCCATGATCGCGACCGACGGATCTACGGAGGCGACAGAGCGCATCCTCGAGCGGCTCTCGAAGACGCGGAACAACGCGGAGTTCCTGGCGACGCTCAACGCTCGCGCCGACGTCTAGGGCTCTTACCGTCGGTGGCACGGAAGATGGCGTCGACCGCAGGCATGCGCGTTCGTAGATCGGCGAGTCGGAAGATGTTCGTCGTGCAGGCGATGCCCTGTTCGACGACCCAGAGCGCGCTCTCGGCGACGACTTCCGGCGGCAGCCAGCCTTTAGGGCGCCCATCGGTCTTGAACCAGTGGCGCGCTGTGGGCGAGTCGACGGCCCGTTCGATGCGGATGCCGTTGACCGAGATGCCGTCTTTCTGCACCTCGTAGGATAGCCCTAGCAGGAAGCGCTCGAGGCCAGCCTTCACTGCCCCGTAGGCGACCGTGCTGCGCGGATTGGGGACGGCAGCGCTCGACGAGATGCCGATGATTGCCCCCGAGTGTTGGCGTCGCATGTGCGGCAGCACGGCCTGGGCCGTGTAGAACATCGCATCGAGGTTCACCGCGCGGATGGCCTCCCACTTCACGAGCGGCAGGTCGGCGATCGACGAGTTGTGGTGATGCGAGGCGTTGTGGACGAGGATATCGAGGCGACCGAACTCCTTCGCGACGGCGTCGGCCATGCGCAGCACGGCCTTCGGCTGGGTCACGTCGGTATCCAGGCCTAGCACTGGTCGGCCAATGGCGCGGAGTTGCGCAAGGGCTGGCTTTAGGACGCCCGGCGCGATGTCGGCGATGGCGACGGATGCGCCCGCCTGGGCGAGGCGAGTGGCGATCGCTAACCCGATGCCCTGGCCGCCGCCGGTGATGAGCGCGGACTTTCCATGCAAGCCCTTGTTTTGTGGCATTACTTTGCTCCTGAACGAGTCGACGCATGATACGACCTCGCCGACGAAAAGGGCGAGTCGTCCTGTACAATACTTGATGTTTCCAGGAGTGTTGCATGTTCGAATCGTTGACAGACCGGCTTGGCGGCGTCTTCAAGAAGTTGGGCGGCCGCGGCCGGATCACCGAGAAAGAGATCGACGAGGCGCTGCGCGAGGTGCGTGTGGCGCTGCTGGAAGCCGACGTCAACTTCAAGGTCGCCAAGGACTTCATCGCCAAGGTGCGCGAGCGGGTGCTGGCGCCGGGCGTGCTCGAAGGCATCTCGCCGACGCAGCAGGTCGTCAAGATCGTTCAGGAAGAACTGACCACCGTGCTGGGCGGCGCCTCGAAGGGCCTGTCCGCATCGAACCAGCCACCTACTATTGTGATGATGGTCGGGCTCCAAGGTTCCGGTAAGACGACGACGTCGGGCAAGCTGGCCGCCTACCTGAAGAAGCAGGGCCAGAGACCTCTACTCGTGGCCGCCGACGTGAAGCGCCCGGCAGCGGTGCAGCAACTGGTTACCCTCGGCAAGCAACTAGACATTCCGGTCTATGAAGAAGGCGCGGCCAAGCGCGGCGTCGAGGTCTGCGTGCATGCGCTGAAGCGGGCGCGCGACTCCGACGCGAACTGGGTCATCCTGGACACGGCTGGGCGCTTGCACATCGACGAAGAGATGATGGGCGAACTGGCGGAGATCAAGGAGAAGGTCAAACCGCAGGAGGCCCTGCTCGTCGTTGACGCGATGACGGGCCAGGACGCCGTCCGCGCCGCCGAGCAGTTCCACCAGCGCGTCGCGCTCAGCGGCCTCGTGCTGACCAAGATCGACGGCGACGCGCGCGGCGGCGCAGCGCTCTCGATCACGGCGGTCACGGGCCTGCCGATCAAGTTCCTCGGCACCGGCGAGAAACTAGACGCCTTCGAGCCTTACCATCCCGACCGGCTCGCCTCGCGCATCATGGGCATGGGCGACATGGCTACGCTCATCGAGCGCGCGCAGGAGGTCATCGACCCCGACCAGGCGAAGGCGATGGAGAAGAAGATCCGCGCCGCCGACTTCTCGCTGGACGACCTGCTCGAACAGTTGCGCCAGGTGAAGAAGATGGGCTCGATCGGCCAAGTCCTCGACATGGTGCCCGGCATGAAGTTCCTGAGCAAGCGCCTCCCAACGCAAGAGGTCGGCGACCGCCAGTT
>JACQEE010000325.1 GCA_016200725.1 Chloroflexota bacterium | reverse complement strand
CGATGGACATCGAGCGCGAGCGGGGCATCACGATCAAGATGACGGCGGTGCGGCTCAGCTACAAGGCGCGCGACGGCGGCGTCTACGAGCTCAACTTGATCGACACCCCCGGCCACGTGGATTTCACCTACGAGGTCTCGCGCAGCCTCGCCGCCTGCGAAGGCGCGCTGCTGGTGGTGGACGCCAGCCAAGGCGTGGAGGCGCAAACCATCGCCAACGCCTCGCTCGCGATGACCCAGAACCTCGAAATCGTGCCCGTGATCAACAAGATCGACCTGCCTCACGCCGACGTCGCGCGGGCAAGGGAGGAGATCGAGCACGCGGTGGCGATCGATGCCTCGGGCGCGGTGCTCTGCTCGGCCAAGACGGGCGAGGGCATCGAGGAAATCCTGGAGGCGATCGTGCATCGCATGCCGCCACCTTCGGGCCGGCCCGACGCGCCTCTGCGCGCGCTCATCTTCGATTCGCACTTCGATTCCTACCAAGGGGCGGTGGCTTATGTGCGGGTGGTGGACGGCAGCGTGCGTGCGAGGCAGAAGATTCGGATGATGGCCACCGGCTCGCAGTTCGAGGTGGATTCGGTTGGGGTGTTTCGGCCCTCGCTCGAAGTGGGCGCCGCGCTCGAAACCGGCCAGGTCGGCTTCCTCACCGCCGCGATGAAGACCATCGGCGATGCCGCCGTGGGCGATACCGTCACCGACGCCGAGCGCCCGGCCACCCTACCGCTGCACGGCTATCGCCGCGCCAAGCCGATGGTGTATTGCGGCATGTATCCGAGCGACACCGACCACTACGAGGACCTGCGCGACGCGATCGAGAAGCTGAAGCTGAACGACGCGGCGCTGCACTTCGACCCGGAGACCTCGGTCGCGCTCGGCTTTGGGTTCCGGTGCGGCTTTCTGGGGCTGCTGCACATGGACATCACCCGCGAGCGTCTGGAGCGCGAGTTTGAACTGAACCTGATCCTCACCGCGCCGAGCGTGGACTACGTGGTGCACCGAACCGACGGGTCGACGCTGCACGTCGCGAACCCAAGCCTCATGCCCCCGCCCACCGAGATCGCCTCGATCGAAGAGCCAACTGTGAGCGCCTCGATCATGGTCCCGACAGAGTACGTGGGGGCGGCGATGACCCTATGCCAAGAGCGGCGCGGCATCTATCGGCGCAGCGAATACCCCTCGCCGCTGCGCGTGATCTTGCACTACACCCTGCCCCTCGCCGAGATTTTGCTCGACTTCTTCGACAAGCTCAAGTCGTCAACCCGGGGTTACGCCAGCTTCGACTACGAGCTGAGCGACAACATCCAGACCGACCTCGTGAAGGTGGACATCCTGCTGAACGGCGAGGCGGTGGACGCGCTGTCGTTCGTGGTGCACCGCCAGTTCGCGTACGGGCGGGGCAAGGCGATGGTGGAGCAGCTTCGCAAGGTGGTGCCGCGCCAGCAATACGAGGTTCGGATTCAGGCCGCGATCGGGGCGAAGATCATCTCGGCGGAATCGGTGAAGCCGTACCGCAAGAACGTGACCGCCAAGTGCTACGGCGGCGACGTCACCCGCAAGCGCAAGCTGCTTGAGAAGCAGAAGGAAGGGAAGAAGCGGATGAAGCAGATCGGCAGCGTCGAACTGCCGCAGGAGGCGTTCCTGAGCGTGCTGAAGGTTGGGGATTAGATCCGGTCACTCGATACGGTCCCGCTTCTCCAGGTTGTGGCGCTGGCACAGGAGTTGAATGTTGTCCGGATTTGTGCTCGAGCCTCCCTTTGAGTAGGGCAAGATGTGGTCAAAGTGCAAATCAGTGGTTGCGCCGCAACGCCGACACTTGCCGTGGTCACGCCGGAAGACCTTGACCTTCACTTCGGACGGTATTAGCCGACTCGGTTGCGGTTGGGTAGGCAACGTTGCATCATCGAACGATCTTGACGTGATCCGGAGCTCGAACACGCAAACTCGCCGCTTTCCGTCAGATTCCATGCTGGCGTCGGTAAGTTCGAAGAGACCATTGAACACCCATACTCCTGCTCTGATCTTCTCGTAGACACGTACCAAATGCGGGATGCCACTTTGGCGGTAACTCTCGGCCGCCTGGAAAAAGAGTCCGTTCTGCGTCAACGTACCGAAAAGCGTGGCGAGGGGCTGGTCGACGGTGCCTTTGTGGGGATGACCATAAGCATCGTGGCCAACGTAAAGGAGCGCTGTTCCGTCAGCGGCAAGTCGATCCGGGTAAGGCGCCCCCTTCCGTTGCGACATCAAGACAATTGAATAGCCCTTGCCCGCCCCAAAGTTCATGCCCTGTTGCAGCATCTTGCCTTCCACCATGCACATCTCGGCATGGCTGAGCACATCTCCCGGCCGAGGGCCAGCTGAGTTGATCCTAGACATTGGAGCCTCGCTCTGTCGATTATGCTGCCGCAGGAACCGATCTCACGGGCCTCCGGCTCCGCTAAACTCATCCCGTGCTGCGCGTGGAGGGGCTGGGGGTGAGGTTTGGGCGCGCGTGGGTGCTGCGCGGCGTCAGTTTCTCCCTCGAAAAGGGCCAGAGCCTGGCCGTCACCGGGCGCAACGGCGCGGGCAAGTCGACTTTG
>JACQEE010000324.1 GCA_016200725.1 Chloroflexota bacterium | reverse complement strand
CCTACTGATCCAGTTCACGATTTACAACCGAGGTCCGGAGTCGGCCGAGTTGCACCTGTTGCCGACGGTCTGGTTCCGCAACCAATGGTCCTGGGAGGGCACTTCCGACAGGCCAACGCTTCAGCGACTGCCTTCCTCCGTAGGACGGATTTCCCAATCCGTCCAATCCTCTGGCAAGGACGGATTGGGAAACCCGTCCTACGGGGGAAAGAGCAGCGTCGTCAAGGCAGTCGATCCCAAACTGGGAAATCGCTACCTGTGCTGCGAAGGCGATGTGCCGCTTTTATTCACAGAGAATGAAACCAACACGCAGCGGATTTTCGGTGTTCCCAATCGGAGTCCGTACGTCAAGGACAGCATCAACAACTACGTCGTGAACGGCCAAAAAATATGGACCTCCGTCGCGCACTTGTCCAAGTTCTGCATTCTCGTCACACGCGCCGACTCGACCGGCTCGAAGCACGCCGGCATGAACTACCTCATCGTCGACATGCAGTCGCCCGGCGTCGAAGTGCGGCCGCTCGTCCAAATCACCGGCGACCCGGAATTCAACGAGGTCTTCTTCAGCAACGTCAAGGTGCCGAAGGAAAACCTCCTCGGCGGCGAGGGCAACGGCTGGATGGTCGCCATCACCACGCTCATGCACGAGCGCATGAACATCGCCGCGCTCCTCTACGGACGAATTAAGAAGACGCTCAAGGACGTCGTCGCGCTCACGAAGCAAATCAAGCACCACGGCCGCTACCTCTGCGAAGACCCGGTCATCCGGCACAAGCTCGCCTACTACGCCGCCAACGTCGAAACGCAGCGCCTCAACAACCTGCGCATGCGCGCCCACGCCAGCGGCGGCAGCGATCCCGGCCCCATCGGCTCGGTCTTCAAGCTCATCTGGTGCAAGGCGAACATGGATCTGCTCGAAATGGCCGTCGACATCCTCGGGCCCTACGCCGAGTTGATGCCCGGCAGCGACGGGCACCACACGCTTGCCGACGAATGGATGCGCCACTGGCTGCGCTCGCGCGCCAACTCCATCGAAGGCGGCACCAGCGAAATCCTCAAGAACATCACCGGCGAGCGTGTGCTCGGCCTGCCCCGCTGACCCCCGGCCGCACCCGCACCCAAGGAGCACATCGATGAACGTCTCGATCAGCGAAGAACAAGGCATGTTGCAAGATTCCGTCCGAAAGTTCGTGCAGAACGAGGTCCCGCTCACCCGCGTGCGCACCCTCGCCGCCGAACCCAAAGGCCTCAACGACGAACTCTGGACCCGCATCGCCGAGCAGGGCTGGCTCGGCATTCTCATCCCCGAGGCGCCCGGCGGCCTCGGCATGGGCGTGCAGGAACTCGCTGTGGTCTGCGAAGAACTCGGCCGCGGCGCGGTGCCCGGCCCCTTCGTCTCCACCGTCCTCGTCGCCAAGCTCATCGCCGAAAGCGGCAACGACGCGGCGAAGGCCGCGTGGCTGGAAAAACTTGCCTCCGGCCTCACGCGCGGCGCGCTCGCGCTCTTCGAAGAGTCGCACGAGATCGACCTCTCCGCGATCGCCACGAAAGCCATCGGCAGCAACGGCGGCCTCTTACTCAACGGCAAGAAACAGATCGTCGGCGATGCGCAGGCCGCCAACCTCTTCGCCGTCGCTGCGCGCAACGACGACGGCCGCCTCGTGTTCTGCCTCGTCGAGGCCGATGCCCCAGGCGTCACCGTGAAGCCGAACAAGCTCGCCGACCTCACCAGCCGCTCGGGCAACGTCACCTTCAAGAACGTCCAAGTCTCCAAGGACGCCGTCATCACCAAGTGCGCCGAGGACGCCTACCGCAAAATGCTCAACGTCGCCAACATCTGTATCGCGGCCGATTGCGTCGGCGGCGCGGACTACATCCACAAGCTCACCGTCGCCTACGTCAAGGAGCGCACGCAGTTCGGCAAGCAGGTCGGCTCGTTCCAGGCGGTCAGGCACCCGCTCGTCGACATGTTCGCCGAGCTCGAGGCCGCCAAGTCCGCCACCTACTACTCAGCCTGGGCGCTCGACGCCAACAGCCCCGACGCCGACGCCGCCGTCGCCATCGCGCGCAACACCGCCACGCAGTCCTACCGCAACGTCACCAACGGCTGCCTCCAGGCCCACGGCGGCATCGGTTTCACCTGGGAATACGACCTCCACATCTTCCTCAAACGCGCTAAACACAACCAGCACCTGCACGGCTCCTCGCACGACTACGACGAGATCATCTGCAAAAAGGCGCTCGGCATCTGACGCCACCATCGTTGACCACAAGGGCCTCCGCCGGGGAATCGGCGGAGGCCCTTCGTATTACTCGAAAGTCAACTGTACTTCTTACCCAAATCCTTCCGTTAATTATTCTATTGCCAACAAAAATTCTTCGTGCTCTTCGTGTTCTTCGTGGTGAGTCTTCTCCTTCGGGCCAACATCTCATTCCATATTTGCGCTAAAACGTTGTGATGTCCCTACTCCCTAGGCCCCGGATGTTGCTTCGCCAGGCCCTCCGGCACGCGCACCGGCCTCAGTGTCTTCGCATCCACAAAGGCCCCACGTTGCCACGCCGTACAACACAGCGTGCCGCGCACGATGAATTCCGCATCCAGATAAAACGTCGCCTTGCCGAACTTCTTGATCCACATCCGCCCGAGCACTTCGTGGTCCGCGAGCTTGATGCCGACGTGGTAATCCAAGTGCGAATTCACGATGATCGGCACGATCCCGCTCTGCCGCATCGGCTCGATCGGGAAGTATGTGTCCAGCAGCAGCAGCCGCAGGTCCTCAAGCCACCGCACATACACGATATTGTTGACGTGCCCGACGAAATCGATGTCGTAGGTCTTCACCCGGATTGGCACCTCGACCAACAGGTGTCGCGGCTCAGCGGTCATCGCGGGTCCTGTTCTTGGACGCATCCACGAGCGCGCGGTCCATATCGCGCTGCATCTCGCGCTTCACGATCACGTCTCGCTGGTCGGCGTGCTGCCGGCCCTTGCAGACGCCCACCTCAACCTTCACCTTGCCCGCCTTAAAATACACCTTGAGCGGAATCATGGTCAGCCGCTTCTCAATCACCCGCGCGCCGAGTTTCAATATCTCCTGCTTGTGCATAAGCAATTTGCGCGGCCGCTCGGGATCGTGATTGAAAATGTTCCCATGAATATACGGCGGAATGTGCGCCTTCACCAGAAACAACTCGCCACGCCGCTCCTCGACGT
>JACQEE010000323.1 GCA_016200725.1 Chloroflexota bacterium | reverse complement strand
CGCATCCGCAACCTGGCCGGGATCATCATCATCGACCTGATCGACATGCTCGAGGAGGAGCACAGGCGTGAGGTGATGACGCGGCTGAAAAAGGCATTCACCCGCGACCGTGTGAAGACCAACATTTTGGAACTGACGGAGCTGGGGCTCGTGCAGATGACGCGCCAGCGGAATCGGGCCACCCTGGAGTCGCGATTGAAGGACGCCTGCCCGTATTGCAGCGGCGATGGCCACGTTCTGCGAGCGGAGATCGTGGCTGCGCGGCTCTATCGCGACATCCTGGACAAGAGCGCCAAGGCCAAGGGCGAGCTGCTCCTGGTGAGCGCCAATCCCGACGTGGCGCGCTTGCTCCTGGAGACGCGCGAAGCCAGCCTGAAGGAGTTGGAGGCGCGCCAAGGCAAACGCATTTTCGTTCGCGCCGAGGAAGGGATGCACCGGGAGAAGTACCGGATCGAGGAAGCGCCGGGGCAGTAGGGGAGGGGCTTCCGGAACCGCGGGCCGGCCTCACTTTGCTGTTTACTATCCGCTTTCATCATGGTATCCTTCGCCTCCACCCCCGGAACTTCCGGCGGGTTTTCGATTTTTCTTTCCCAGGAGGCAGTCATGTTTGCGGTCATCGAAACCGGTGGGAAGCAGTACAAGGTCGCGGTCGGCGACAAGGTGCGGATCGAGAGGCTGGAAGCCGAGGTCGGCGCCGAGGTCGTGCTGAATCGCGTGCTGCTGACCCAGACCGAGAGTGAATCCAAGATCGGGACGCCGACGGTCGAGGGCGCCAAGGTGATCGTGAAGATCAAGGCCAATGACCGAGGCAAGAAGGTCATCGCCCAGAAGCATCGCCGCCGCAAGCAGTACCAGCGTCGGCGCGGCCATCGCCAGAACTACAGCGAGGTCGAAATCCTGAGCATCCAGGCCTGAAGCTCGGCCTGCCGGCCGGGGCGCGCTCCACGCGGCGCCCGACGGTTCGCCCGGGCTCGGGCGGCGATCCACGGAGGAATCCAAGATGGCTCACAAAAAAGGAATGGGCAGCACCACCAACGGGCGCGACAGCGCGGGCCAGCGGCTCGGCGTCAAGCGCTTCGGCGGGCAGTTCGTGCTTGCGGGAAACATCCTCGTTCGCCAGCGCGGCAGCAAGTTCTATCCGGGGCTCAACGTGATGCGCGGCAAGGACGACACGCTCTTCGCAACTGCCGACGGCTATGTGAAGTTCGAGACCTTCGGCAAGTCGCGCAAGCGCATCGCAGTCCACCCGGCCCCGGCGGAGCCCGAGGCCGCGGCCCCCGCTCAGCCCGCGGAGCCCGAGACCGCGACCGGTGCGGAAGCTGCCGCGCCCACGGCCTGACCCATCGTGGCGGCTGCTGGAGGGTGCAGGGTTGAGGCTTTCTGATGGTCGCTCGTGAGAAGCCGCTGGGGCTGCCGATTGCCCGCGAGGGCGTTCCGTTCATCCTGGGCGGACTGCTTTCGGGGCTTCTGCTTTTCAACCTGTCGTGCTGGCTCGGCTGCCTGCTGCTGGGGTTCGGCGTCTTCTGCTGCTTCTTCTTTCGCGACTTCGAGCGCAACACGCCTGCCGGGGACAAGCTCGTGGTGTCGCCTGCGGACGGGAAGGTCATCGAGATTGCGGAGGTCAACGAGTCTTCCTTCATCGGCGGTCCGGCCCAGCGCATCAGTATCTTCATGTCGGTGTTCGACGGCCACGTGAATCGTTCGCCGGTGTCGGGGCGCGTCGCCTACCGCTACTACAGTCCCGGCGAGTTCCACATGGCCTTCGTCGACAAGGCATCGGAGTTGAACGAGCAACTGAGTCTGGGGATTGAGTACGGCGGCAACCGCCTTCTGGTGCGGCAGATCGCCGGCTGGATCGCGCGGCGAATCGTTTGCTACGCCGTGGTGACCGACGAATTGAAATGCGGGACGCGTTACGGGATGATCCGCTTCGGGTCGAGGGTGGACCTGTTCCTGCCGCCCTCGACGTCGCTGACGGTGCGCGTGGGCGATCGCGTGCGTGCCGGTGAGACCGTGCTCGGGGAGGTCTCGTGAGGGGCATCTACGTTTTCCCCAACCTGTTCACCGCAGCCAACCTCGCGTTCGGCTTCACGGCGGTCGCGCTGCTGACCGTGGACGAGCCGGCCAACCTGGAAAAGGCGGCCTGGTTCATCCTCTTCGCCAACATCTTCGACGCGATGGACGGGCGCGTGGCGCGGATGCTGAAAAGCTCGTCTCAGTTCGGCGAGGAGTTCGACTCGCTGGCCGACCTCGTCAGCTTCGGCGTTGCGCCTGCGTGCCTGATGTTGAAGATCGCACTGGGCAATTATGGGACGCCCGGTCTGCTGGCGGCCCTGCTCTACGTCATCTGCGGCGCGGCGCGGTTGGCTCGCTTCAATGTGATGGCCCGCTCGCCCAACCCTCCATCCTACTTCTTCGTTGGCTGCCCGATTCCGGCGGCCTCGACGTTCCTGGCGTCCTGCGCGCTCTACGACCTGGT
>JACQEE010000313.1 GCA_016200725.1 Chloroflexota bacterium | reverse complement strand
CGGCGAGGCATGATCGTTGACTAGCTCGATGCGCGGACGCCTGGTGCTCTCGGCCCTGTTCGCCGTGATCACCGTCTTCGCCCTGCTTTTGTACGGCGACATCGTGAATGTGGGCGACTCCCTGAAACATTTCAAGTGGAGTTTTGTCCCTGCCATCCTCGCGCTGACCTTCTTCAACTACCTGCTGCGCTTCGTCAAATGGGAGTTCTACTTGCGCGTCTCCGGCATGCCCCGAGTGAAGTTCGTGGACAGCGTCCTGTTCTTCTTTTCCGCGCTGGCCATGACGGTGACCCCGGGCAGGGTTGGCGAGTGGGTGAAGAGCCTCTACTTGCGCGATCGCTACAAGGTACCAGTGAGCAAGTCGGCCCCGATTATCCTCGCCGAGCGCATGTCCGACGGCTACGCGATGATCCTGCTCGCCGCCTCGGGCCTGATTCTCGTGAAACGCGGCTGGGTGTTCCTAATCTTTGTCTCAATCCTGGGCCTCCTGGGCTACATGGCGCTACGCTATCGGCCGGCGGTGCGCTGGTCCGTGGCTATATTCCGCCGCTTGCCTTACACGCGGCGCCATACGCGGTTCATCGTCGGCTTCTATCAGAGCGCACGCCTGCTCTTCTCGCCGAAGGTGCTCGTCGTCTCCATCGCCATCGGCTTCGTCTCCTGGCTCGGGGAGGGCATCGCGATGTACTACGTGCTGCGCGGCCTGGGAGCGACTAACGGTTTCGATCTGGCCGTGCAGGGCATCTTCATCCTCGCGATCACCTCGCTCGCCGGCGCCATCCTGCTGGTGCCGGGTGGCCTTGGCGTCTCGGAGGGGGGCATCACTGGCTTGAGTCAGGCGCTCGCGGGCCTCTCTCAGGCGGCGGCTGCGGCAGGCGCCCTGATCATCCGCATCTGCACGCTCTGGTTCGGCGTGGTGCTGGGCATCGTCGCGCTCGTCGTGCTCGCCAAGCGCGGGAGCAACGTGCCCCTTGAGGCGCGTACCGCACCCGTCAAGGCTTCCTAGCGGCCTATCGTTGGAGCCGTAGCGCCGGCACGCGCCACACAATCTCGGCGATCGTCCTCAACCCAAGTTTCGACGCGCCTTTGCGGCGCGGCTCGAACCGGATCGGGGCTTCAGCGACGCGCAAGCCAGCCCGCTTGCAGAGGTAAGCGGTCTCCACTTGGAACATGAAGCCGCGGCTGCGCTCGCCATCGAAATGAAGCGCTTCGAGTGCCTCCCGGCGATAGCACTTGAACCCGCTCGTCGTATCGCGCACATCAAGCCCCAAGACGAAAGCGGCGTAGCGCGAGGCAGACCGGCTGAGCCATCGCCGGACTCGACTCCACCGCTCGGTCTCTCCGCCTGGCGTCCAACGCGAGCCAACGACGACGTCTGCCGTATCGAGCAGCGCCAGCATGCGCGGCAGGTCTTCAGGCGGGTGCGATAGGTCAGCATCCATCTGAGCGATGGACCTGGCACCCGTCGCGAGCGCCTCGCGGAAGCCGTCGCGATAGGCCAGCCCCAGTCCACGGCCCTGGTGACGCAGCACACGGACACGGCCGTCATGCTGGGCGCCGAGCCGCTCGGCTATGTCCGCCGTCCCGTCCGGCGAGTCGTCGTCCACGATCAACACACATAAGTCTCGGGTGGGCAACGCCATCAGGCGGCGGATCAGTTCCGGCAGGTTCGCCGCCTCGTTGAACGTGGGCACGACCACCAGGATACGAGGATGTTCCATAGTCAGCGCCTAGAGCTTGCCCTGCGCACGTAGCCGCTGGTGCTCAACCATGATGCATTTGTCCATCACCACGTCCAGCCCGCCACGAGTCGCCGTGCTTGCGGCCTCGTCGTTGGCGATGCCCAGTTGCAGCCACAACGCTTTCGCTTTGATAGCAACCGCCTCAGTGGCAATCGATGGCGTCGCATCCGGGCGGCGGAAGACATCCACGATGTCCACCGGCACAGGCACCGACTTCAAGTCCGGGTATGCCTTCTCGCCAAGCACTTCCTGCTCTTTCGGGTTGACCGGAATGATGCGATAACCCTGCTGCTGCATGTACTCGCTGACATGCAGGCTATCCTTGGCTGGGTCAGACGAGAGCCCGACCACCGCGATTGTCTTGCTCTCTTTGAAGATCTGCTGAACGTTACGCATGGTGCTCCTTGGAGGGCTCGCCTGACACCGGGGCTGCGGACGAGGGGCGGATGGGGGAGAGGTCGTACCGCCCCCGCATCCAGTTCCATCGTACCCCAAGCGTGTCGCGCAGCATACGGAAGGTGTCGCGCCCTGCCTGCACCTTGCTCTCGCGGCTGTGATGCCAGTCGATAGGCACCTCCACCATGCGAAGGCCGGCCCGTTGCGCGAGGAAAAGTATCTCGACGTCAAAGCCGAATCCATCGAGCCGCTGCTGGGCGAAGAGCGCCGACGCCACCTCGCCGCGGAAGCACTTGAAGCCGCACTGCGTATCACGGATGCCGCGGACGGTGAACAGCCGCACGACGCCGTTGAATCCACGCCCCATCAGGTGACGAGGCCACGGTTCGTCGTAGCGACGCGCCCCCGGCGCCTCGCGCGAGCCAATCGCGATATCCACGCCATCGAGTTGCGGCGGCAGAAAGCGCGGCAACTCCTCGATCGGCATGGCCAGGTCGGCGTCGCACAGAAAGCGATAGCGTCCCGTCGCCGCGAGCATCCCCAATTTGACCGCGTGACCCTTCCCTCGATGCGGCGCCTGCACGAGACGCACCGGCGGCGACCCATCCGCGTATCGTCCGACTCCTGCAGCCGTGCCATCTGTACTGCCATCGTTCACGATGACGATCTCGGCACCATACCCCTGGCCTCGCACAAACTCGCGGATTCGCTCCAGCGTCGCGGGAAGGCGCCGCTCTTCGTTGAACGCCGGGATGACGATGGAGAGAAAGACTTCGCCCACGATGGTCTCGCTCCCCGTTCACCTTGAGCTTGTCGAAGGACGAGGGTGCTATTCCCCGTCGAGCGTTGCCAGGCGGAAAGCGCTGTGCAGCGCCCGAACAGCATCCGGCACTCGCTGCCGGTCGATAAGGCAGGTGATGCGGATCTCCGACGTGGTAATCATCTCGATATTGATGCCTGCCTGGTACAACGTCTGGAACATCCGCCCTGCGTAGCCATGCCCTTTGCTCATCGCCACGCCAACCACGCTCACCTTCGCCAGCCTGTCGTCCGCAGCATAGCCTTTAGCCTTCAGTTTGCGGATCCGCGGCTCGACGGCCTTGATCGCCTGCTCGAGGTCGCCCTTGGCAACCGTGAACGTCATGTCGGTGACGCCCTCCGCGCTCGCATTCTGCACGATGGTGTCCACGCGGATCTGCGCGTCGCAGAGCGGTTGGAAGATGGCTGACGCGACGCCCGGGCGGTCGGGCACGCCGCGGATGGTCACTTTGGCGACATCGGTGTCGTGCGCGATGCCGCGAACCTTGTCGGTGATCTCCATCATCGTGCCGCCGTGGATAAGCGTGCCCGGAGAACTGGTGAACGAAGAGGCCACGAAAATCGGCACGTTGTAGACGCTGCCAAGTTCCACTGCCCGCGGATGCATCACCTTCGCCCCGTACGACGCCAGTTCGAGCATCTCGTCGTAACTGATGTCCTTCAGTAGAGTCGTCACGTCCATGCCCTCGGTGACGCCCTGGAAGCCGGCCACGATCACCACGCGACCTCGGTGTATCTCCTTCTCGATGCGCTCCGAGTTGATGCGCGTGATGCGGGCGCGGCCGAAGCGCTTCTCCGTGCGGATGCCTGCTTGCAGACCGCTCAGGCTCACCGCGTCCTGGCCCAGCTCGCGGAGGGCCATCGCCAGCAGCGCGCTGGAAACCAACTCTCCAGTGGAAAGCAGCAAATCCATCTCGCGCGGGTCCGGACTCTTGCACACCTGCTTCGCGAGATCGATCAGGTGGTCCGTCGTATCGCCCATCGCCGACACGACCGCCACGACATCGTCGCCACGGTTCCGCGTCCCGATGATGCGCTGGGCGACGGACCGGATGCGCTCGGCATCCGCTACCGACGTCCCGCCATATTTCTGCACGATCACTGCCATATCCCTACCGCCTTCAGACGCCGTTCGTCCTGAGCCTGTTGAAGGACTATTCCTTCACGCCGTCTCCACCACATGCGCGCCGCGCCCGCCGATGCCCATGCTGCGCCACGCGCCGGGGAAGGAATTCGCCGCCGCTGCCTCGGCCATCGCCTTGCCGATCGGCGCCGTGTCGCCCGCGGTCAGCGCCAGGATCGTTGGCCCTGCGCCCGAGAGGAATACGCCACACGCGCCAGCCTTCGTCGCCGCCTCGAAGACTGGCTCCATCGCTGGCATCAGCGCCTGGCGAGGTTGCTGGTGCAGCCGGTCTTGCGTCGCCACGCCGAGCAGTTCCCACCGTCCCTGCGAGAGCGCCAGCGCCAGCAGCGCCGTCCGCCCTGCGTTGTAGACCGCATCCGACCGGTTCACTTGCTTCGAGAGCAGGCCGCGCGCCTTTTTGGTAGGTACTTCCATTTCGGGGATGAACACCACGGCGCGCAGGCCGCGGCGCAGCGGCACCGAGGCCGTCACCAACTTGCCGCCATCGTCCACGACGATCTGGCAACCGCCGAGCAGCGCCGGCGCCACGTTGTCGGGATGCCCTTCGATGTCCGTCGCCAGCCGCAACAGGTCCGCTGGGGACAGCGGATTGTCCTCGAGCGCGTTCGCAGCCACGATTCCGCCGACGGCCGCTGCCGAACTGGAGCCCATCCCTCGGCGCAGCGGGATGCTGTTGTGGCACACCATGCGCAGCGGAGGCGGCTCGCGACCGAGTCGCTGGTACACCGTCGCCGCAGCGCGATAGACGAGATTGTCGCTGCCGCGAGCGAGTCGCTGTGCCCCGTAGCCTCGCACCTCGACGCTTGCTTCGGTCGCGCGCTCGAGCACGATTGTGCTGTACAGGTTGAGGACGAGCCCCATGCAGTCGAAGGCAGGGCCCAAGTTGGCGGTGGTGGCGGGGACGCGGACGACAACTCTGTTGGGAGGCATAGCAGGAGGCCCTTTGGCATCCCAGAGTATACCAGTCGACTCCCGAAATCGGCAACAAGAAACGGCGCTTATACGACGGATTTCGTCACACACTAGAAACCGAAGGGCCAGCGCTCCCACGTAGGCTTGCGCTGGCCCTCCCGCTCACCATCAAATCCGCCAGAGGCGGAATAGTTGTCGCTAGCGAATTTCGTCGTGCGCCTGGAAGATGCCTTTCCATCGCACCGCGGTCATCACCGCGCCGAGCGCTGCGCCGCAGGCCGCGCCGATCGGCTGCCAGGCCGCATGGTTGTAGCCGTGCATCAGCAGCATCGGCACGCTCGCCCCGGCGAGGCCGACTACGGCACCGAGCAATGTCCACGCGATCGAGTTCATCGACCGCGCGACGAGCAGGTTCTCGTACTCCGTGCGCCGCGCCCACGAGTCCCACGTCCACTTGCGCGGCTGCTTGTCGAAGAAGCGACGGTCGGGCGGCAGGAGGAGGTCGAGCAGCGGCGTCTCGCCTGCCGCCGTCACCATCTGCTCACCCGACTGCGGCAGATAGACCTTTGCCGCCTCATGGCCGGTCGTCGTCGCGTGCCCAATCGGCGCGACCGGCGCGCTCCCTGCAGCCACGTTCACACCCGCGCAGTTCCCGCCGTTCGGCAGGTAACCGCGACCATTGCCCTGGCCATTCTGCTGTTGCTCGTTTTGGCCAAACACGACATCCCTCCCCAACATGGGCTTCACATACCAGCGGCCCGGAGGTCCGCTACCAGTACGGCTTCAGTTCCCTGAGGAACGACGGCACGTCGTCGCTGGTGCGCTTGGGAGGATTCTCCAGGATTTCGTCAGGCGAGAAGTAGCGAGAGGTCGCCACCCGCACGCGCTCTTCGATGTTGATGTTGGTGTCTTCGCTGCCTTCGTTGTCCTCGGGCAAGTGTGTAGCGATCAGGATGACCTCGGCCTCGTCCTTCCCTGCGCGCTCGGGGTCCAGGTGCACGCCGAAGAAGATGCGCGCGTTCGGGTCGAACACCGTCGAGAGGAACTGCGTCGCCTCGGTCA
>JACQEE010000322.1 GCA_016200725.1 Chloroflexota bacterium | reverse complement strand
TAGTCATACCCGGCGTCGCGGTCGTTCAGCGCCACCACCGGCAGGTCGAGCTCGCGATCCTCGTCGGCGAGCGCGGTGCGCAGGTCGGCGGTAAAGCTCGCGATCCCGCATTGGCGCGGCACATAACTTCCCACAAGCGCGACGCGCTTGATCTTCTTCGAGAGGCGAAAGTTTCGCAATGATCCCCTCCGATATTCAGTTTTGCCAGGCCTGGGAAGAGGACGGATTTCGCGGACACTTCTTCTTACGACTTCGTGGTTCGCCGGATCGGCGCATACTAAAGCCCTGATGGTAATGAAGGAGATCTCGGGGGCGATTCATGGCGGCGAGACATTTGACCGGATCGAGACGACGGGCGAGGGCCTGGGAGTCTACCGAAAGGCTGTCAATGCCGACGTGCTCGATGCCTGGTACGAACCATCCCCCAACGTGCTCGCGGCCCTGCAAGAGCATCTGGCGTGGGTCTGTCGGTCGAGCCCCCGACCAGCGCTCGCGGCCTGATACGGACGATCTCACGAGTCCGCGGTATCCCGGAGGATCGCCTTGCCGTGGGCGCGGGGTCATCGCATCTTATGTTTCAGATGTTTCCACTCATCGCGCCGCCAGCCTCGCGAGTGGTCGTTCTCGATCCAATGTACGGCCAATATGTGCACATCCTGGAGGCTAGGCTCGGCCTAATGGTGCAACGTCTGGAGTTGCACATGGAGCAAGCATTCCGAATTCCGCTCGATCGCCTAGCCAGTCTCGCCCGCGGCGCGAGCCTTCTGGTTCTCGTCAACCCCAATGACCCGACCGGGCAGGTGATCCCCCGCGATGAATTGCTGCCGCTCATTGGCGAACTCGGTCCCGACACGCTGGTGGTCGTCGATGAGACCTACGTCGACTTTCTCGCCGAGCCCTGCAGCCTTGAGACTTATTTGAACCAGTTGGACAACCTAATCGTCCTCAAGAGCCTTTCGAAGTTCTACATTCTCAGCGGGCTGCGAGCGGGTTATGCGGCCGGACCACCGTCCCTCATGCGCTCGATCCGACAGGCTGGCGCGCCCTGGCCCGTCAGCTTGATCGCCCACGTGGCAGCCACGGAGGCCCTGCTCGACGAGGATTACTACAAGCGTCGGGCACGGAAGACGGATGGTTTGAGAGCGGATCTTGCGGCTCGCCTTGACCTCCTGCCGGGGCTCGCGGTCTATCCTGGCTCCGCCAACTTTGTGCTCGTGGAGGTCGTAACCCCCGATTTGAATGCGTCGGAACTGTGCCGACGTACGGCTGCTGCTGTTGGGGCCTGGCCGCGGTTTGCGCGGCCAGGCCCCTTAGGTCGCTACTTGCCCGGCGTGTACGTCCCGTGGGCGAAGCCGGCGGAGGCGCCGCCCGCGTCGAAGGGCCTTCGAAATTTGGCGCCGCCGGATTCGTAACCCGCGACGGCCTTGTCCATCAGCCTTACGCCGTGGCCAAAGGCATCGCCTTCCATCGCCCCACGCTTGGCGGCGACGATCGCGGCAAGAAACGCCTTGCACGCCCGCGCATCAACCGGCGTGGCCTTGGGGCTGCTCAGAAGCTGCACGTCGAGCGCGTAGCTGCGGAACAGCTTGGCGCGGCTGGCCGAGAACAAGCCGCCGTTCGCGAACAGGTCGGCGGAGTGGATCCTGCCGTTCATCCAGCAGATGACACCGACCGTGCCGGCCGTGGGCTTGAACCTTGCGTTGACCAGCGCCATGAGGTGGTCGGCTGCTCCTCTCACCTTGGGACTATCAACCGTGGCTCGGAAGGTGCCGGTAGAGGGCGCGACGCCCACATCCGCATTGGCCTTGGCCACTCGGTCCCACACCTGGTCCTGGCGTCCGCCTTGGACCGCCGCTTGGCGCACCGCGCTGGGAACGAATGTGTCGCCCCCGCGGAAGTTCGTGCTCCCGCTCCACCGGCCATGCTCGACGCAGAACACGGGCACGTCGCGCCGGCCCTTGGCGGGAACTATCGAATCCTTGCCCACGATGCGGTCTTGCTTGCCACCAAGCAGAAGTTCGCCCGCGAAGAGCAACAGCGGCAAATCGCCTTTGTTGCGAACCTCAAGCGAGTTCACTTCCTGGCCGCCGGGCAGTTCGACGATCTCGACGAGGCCGAGCTTGGTCGCCTCCGCGAGGGTTCGATACTTCTCGCGGGCGAGGGGGACGGTTGAGACGATGGGCACGATGGCGAGCGTGCCGATCTGCACGGGAGTTCCGAGGGTGAGCTTTTGGGCGACGGGCTGGGGCTTCGGGTGGGCGCTTCTCCCGGCCTGTGCGCCTGCCAGGGCGCAGAGCGCGATAGCGGCGAATGGGGTGAGTTTGAACATGACGCTGCTCCTCGGCGGCATTGCCGCCACCGGTGAGTGCCGGGCGGAGGGCCGGGCGTTCAATCCTTCCGGAAGTTAGAGGTCGTAGCGTCAAAGGGCCAGTTCGAAGATGAGCTTGGCCTCGGCGAGGCCTTCGTAGCCGTGCTCGTCGATCGAGTGCAGGCTAAGGCCCATCGCGCGGTAGAGGCGGCAGGCGGCGACGTTGGTGTCTTGAGTCTCCACCCTCATCTCGGCGGACCCATGCCTGCGGCTCCATTCGATCGCGTGAAGAACCAAGATCCGGCCGACGCCCATGCCGCGGTGGGGCGGATCGACACGAAGGTCGTAGAGCAGGGCCAGGTCGCTTCGGCCTTCAAGTAAATTCCAGCCCCT
>JACQEE010000019.1 GCA_016200725.1 Chloroflexota bacterium | reverse complement strand
TAGGCCTTGTCGGTGACGACGCCGATGCTGAACTGCACGGCGACGTGGCCAAGGTACGGTATCGACTCCCTACTCGCCCCGACATCCTTGCGGACGTGCGCCGCGACCAGGCGGTGCGGCCCCTGGTAACGAGCCGTGTGCTTGCCCTGCACGTAGCGCTTCTCGGCGATGAGGCGTCGCGCGAGGACGCCCATGCTCGCCTGTGCTGCGGCGGGATCGCCGTTACCGAACATATAGACATGGCAGTAGTTGGCGTGGCCCGCTTCGAACCCCGGCTCTTCGACGGGACCGCGCATCGCCTGCAGGTCCGGCGTCGCTCGATAGCGCCGCGCCGCGACAATCTAGGGCAGGGCAGCGTTCTCGGGCCCCATGGTCGAGTCCCACCAACGGTTGTAAGCCTCCTCGTCGTGATCGATATCGATGAAGCCGATGCCCATGCCGGTAACGCGCACGATGAGCCTCCTGCTAGTTCGGTCGCCTGTAGTAGTCCTGGCCGGCAATCACGACTCGTGTGTAGCCGGCCTGCGTTAGAAACGCCTCGATCTGCTCGCGGTACTCCGGTGACGTTGGGAAGAGGTCAGCAAGGCCGCGCCGGCTCACGAGCGTAGGTCGCGATCCTTCGATCTCCTTCACGCCTGCGACAAGGAGGTCGGTGCGGTGCGCCTTCTTGAACGCACTCTCGAAATCGGCGGGGGCGAACCACAAGATATGCGAGGCATTCGCGCAGACAATCGGATGGAATGGTTGCGGCGACAAGACCGGCCCTGGGCATCCCGCCTGCTGGATCGCAGTGAGTTGCTTGATGCTCGTGGCCAATGGCCGTTCGCTGCCGACATACTTCAAGCGCGAGAGGCGCGACGGCAGATGCTTGAACGTCGCCTCGATGTTGGCAGCGTGCCGCGCGGCGCCGGGCGGCGACATGAACGAGTAGACCTGACCGCCAAGGTAGAGCACGGTAACGAGGAGTAGCAGGCTAGCCCAGACGACTCCTATTCGCCCCATGCCATCCTTGAGCCCGCTGTGGTGCACCGCGAGCGTCAGCAGCGTGACGCCGATCACCGCCGTCGTCAGCCCGAAGGCGAGCCACCAGAGCATCGACGCCAGGGCGATCGCGGTGAGCAGGCCTTGCCGCGCCGCGCGCTCCTCGTTGGGTTTCGTGAACCACCATTTCGCCAGCAGGAGCAGGTTCCAGAGCATCCAGAGCAGCAGCAACAGCGGTACCAGTTTCCCAGGCGCCCAATGCGGCAAGTCTGCGAAGCCCGAAACGAGATCGTGGCCCCAGAACCTGCCCTCGACGAGTTCGCGGTTGAACGTGAGCAGCGAGAAGCGCAGCCAGCCGAGGTCGCTCATGTGCCTCGCCACGATGTAGATGAGCGACACGATGGGCACGACAAGAAAGGCCGGCAAGAAGTACGCGGATGCTTTGCGAATCTCCGCCCGGTGCTGCTGCTCGCGCAACCTACTGAAGGCAAGAAGCAGTCCAGGCGCCAGGGCGGGGAGCAGCAGCCGCGGGCTGAAGTCCGCAGCGAGCCCGAGCAGCAGCCCGGCCACGATCACCCATGTCCGATTGATCTTGCCCTCATCTCGTCCAGACAACGCACGCCACATCGCGAACCACCCCAGCACAGCGAACGGCATAGCCATTGTCTCGGGTCGGAAGTCTCGCATGGCCCAGAAGACAAGCAGATCGGCGGCCAGGAGCAACCAGACGCCGAAGCGCTTCGGCTGCGTCGTCGCCCACGTGACGTTGATCACTCCAGCGACGACAGCGAACGAGAGGAATGTCCACACGCGAGCGGAGACGATCGCTGCCTTGGGCGAAGCGAAATCGATCAACCAAGGACCGAACAGATAGAGACCGGGCCAGTGATGCTCGAAGAGGGCGTAGGGCGGCTTGCCAGAGCGGATGTCGTACAGCACCGCGAGGTGCTCGTTCTCGTCGGCGCCCAGCGCGAACCACCAGAGTCGAAATGCAGCCGCGCCGACGACGAGCAGCCAGGCCGCCAGAGGGACCAGCCACGGCCGCTTGTCGATGGCGCTCCGGAGAGCCGCTCGTGGAAATATGGTCATCAGGCCTGCGGCAAAGGCCGCATTTCCTCCAGGTACTCTTGATCCGCGTTGATACTGAACAGGTCGACGTTCGTCAGGCCGAGGTAATTGCGCGCGGCGTAGAGCCCAGTGAGCATCGCGTGGTCCTGGTTGTTGTAGCGGTACATCCCGGCCCGCCCGATCAACGTGAGGTTTTTGAACTGCTGGAGATATTGGAATACCGTCTCGAAATGCTGCTGGTGTCCCAGATAGTAGGCAGGGTAGGCATCGGCTTCGCGGACTACGAAGCCATCGACGATCTGCTTGCGCGGAAGCAGGCGGACGGCCTCCAGTTCCTCGCACGCGAGCGCCACGAGTTCGCTATCGGATCGCGACCACAGGTCGTCGCCGGGAAAGGCGAAGTACTCGACACCGACGGCGCCGCTTTCCGGCGAGGCGACCATGCCTGCGCTGAAGCGAGCATAGTTCTGGATGCGCGCCATCCGGACTTCCGGCGAATGGATGTAGAGCCAGGTGTCCTTGAATGGCGGAGGCGACGCGGTGATGAGGTTGACACTCAGGTGACCGCGGAACCTCAGTTTGCCGGCAGCATCGAGTACATCGGCGCCGGGGTTAGGCCGCAGAGACCTAGCGACCTTGGTGATCGGCGCGCTCACAAACACATGGGAGACGGGAATCCCCGAGCGCTCAGGGCCGCATAGCACTTCGGTGACTCGAGTTCCATCGGTCGTGAAGCCCGTAACATCGCACTCCGGACGGATCTCGCCGCCGAGCGCACGCACCTGGCTGGCGATGGCCTCGTGCATCTGGCCGGCTCCCAATCTCGGGTACCAGAACTGTTCAATGAGCGACTTCACGGCGGAGCCGCCCCGGCGTCGCAAGCCGATCGCCGTACGCAGGGCTTCCGCGAGATCGAGGCCACGGATGCGCTGGTCGGCCCATTCTCTGCCTAACTGATCACAGGGTATGCCCCAGACTTTCTCAGTGTATGACTTGAAGAAGATCGAGAAGAGGACGCGACCGAAGCGTTGCACGATCCAGTCCTCAAAGCTCTTCGGTTCTCGCTTGGGCTTGAGCCGTTCGGCGGCATAGCTGGCTACCGCCCTAGCGGAGGTGAAGGGCCCAAGGCCCATGACCGCGTCCACTGCCTTGATCGGATAGGCAAAATAGTGGCCTCGGTAGTAGATCCGCGAAAGGCGTGGTACCTCGATGAAGTCAACACCGAGCGTTGACTTCCACAGATCAAGGATTTCGCGGCTCTTCGTGAAGAAGCGGTGGCCGCCGATGTCGAAGCCGTAGCCGTTGTGCCAGACCGTTCGCGCAAGCCCGCCGACTTGCTGGTTGCGCTCCAGGATCAGCGGCTTCACCCCGCGACGGGCCAGTTCGAGGCCCGCGGCGAGCCCGGCTGGGCCCGCGCCGACGATGACGACTCGTGGGTCATTCATGCACAGGCTTGCCTCGCCGATGGGTACTCGATGGCCAACGGCGGCATGAGCGCCTCGGAGCGGAGTTATCGAGTGGAATGACCGGATTCAAGATTGCAGCGATGATACCACGGCAGAGAGCGGCACCCTCACCTGTTACAATTTCTTCCGGTATGTGGTCGCTGACCGGCAATGAGCGCATCGTGGAAGCGCTGGCGAGAAGCCTGCGGGAAGGGCGCGCCAGCCACGCCTACCTGTTCACTGGGCCTGTAGGCATCGGTAAATCGACGCTCGCGATGAACCTGGCGCAGGCCTTGAACTGCACCGGCGCGGAGCCGCCGTGCGGGTCATGCCGACAGTGCCAGCGCATCGCAGGCGGCAAACACGCGGATGTGCTCACGATCGCGCTGAAGTCCAGCGAAAGCGGCGAAGTACGGACAGGCATCCTGCTCGACCAGATCAAGGATGTGCAGCAGTCGGCAAGCCTTCGCCCCTTCGAGGGGCTTGCGCGCGTCTTCATCATCGATGGCGCGGACATGCTCACCGGCGAAGCGGCGAACCGGATGCTGAAAACGCTGGAAGAGCCCCCGGACAGCGTATACTTCATTCTGTTGGCCGCCGATGTCAGCCGCGTGCTGCCGACGGTCGTATCGCGGTGCCGCGCCTGCGATCTGCGGCCAGTGCCGTCAGGGAAAATCACAGAGATGCTGGTTGCGAAGCATAACGTGGCACAGGACCGCGCGGCGCTGCTGGCGCGACTGGCAAGCGGTCGGCCCGGATGGGCCATCGCCGCGACGAAAGATGAAGCAGTGCTCATAGAACGAGACGAGGCGCTCAACGAGGTCACACACGTGCTCTTCCAGTCGATCAGCGAGCGGCTATCGCTGGCGGGTCGCTTGGCAGGCGCGTTTGCACGCGACCGCGGCGACGCCCTCGAGTGGCTGACGTTGCTCGAACAGTGGTGGCGCGACGTGATGCTCGTGAAGACCGGGCACGCCGAGTTGGCGGTCAACGCGGATCGGGAAGCAGCGCTCCGAGAGAGCGCGGATGCGCTGACGGTTGAAGCGATCGCGGAGGCGTTGCGACAGATCCAAGATGCGCGCATGCACCTGGACGCCAACGTCAATGCGCGGCTAGCGTTCGACGTGATGATGCTCCGCCTGCCGTCGGCCAAGCAAACGGTGGCCGCGGCATGACGGAACGGAAGGAATAACAGCATGGCCGGTGTAGTCGGCGTACGGTTCAACAAAGCAGGCAAGGTCTCCTATTACGATCCCGGCGACGCGGAGCTGATCTCCAACGATTACGTCGTGGTGCAGACGGACGCTGGCGACGAGGTCGCGTACGTGATCATCGCTCCTGGACAAGTCATTACGAGCAAGTTCAAGGGCCCGCTGACACGCATCGCGCGCAAGGCAACGCCCGAGGACCTGCGGAACCGCGACCGGCTGAAGGCCAAGGCCGATGCGCTGGCGCAAGCGGCACGTGACGCCGCCCATGAGATGAATCTACCGATGAAGATCGTCAGCGCCGGCTACACCCTCGACGGACAGAAGGTGTTCATCACCTACACCTCCGAAGACCGGATCGACTTCCGCGACTTGTTGCGCCGCATCGGGGGCCCGGCAGAGGCACGCATCGAGATGCGGCAGGTCGGCCCGCGCGACGAGGCGAAGGCCCAGGGCGGCATGGGCCGCTGCGGCCGCGAGTTGTGCTGCTCGACATGGCTCACCGAGTTCCAGCCGGTCACGATGAAGATGGCCAAGGAGCAGGACCTCCCGCTCAGCCCTCCCGGCCTTGCCGGCATGTGCGGACGCCTACGCTGCTGCCTGCGTTATGAGTACGAGACCTATCGCGAGTTGCGCTCGACACTGCCCAAGATCGGCGCGAGAGTCGCGACTGCGCAGGGCGAGGGCGTCGTCGTCGTCGGGCACCCTCTGAAGCAGACCGTCACCATTCGACTCGAAGAAGGCAACTGGGCCGAGGTGCCGATGACCGAGGTGGAGATCAGAAGCTCGCCCGCCCCGACTGGGGCCGGGGCACCCTCTCCATCTGAGATGGAGCGAGGGAAGCCTGCGGCACCGAGGCAGGAGCGGGAGGACAGGCGCGACAGAAGGTAACAGCCCTTCCGCTAGGCGACGCCTGGCTGAGGTGTCGCGGGCTGTGCCGACGATTCACTATCGGCAGCGAGCGCCTCGTTCATGGCCCGCACTGCCACTTCGATCTGCTGGTCGTCAGGGACGCGTGTCGTCAGGAACTGCAGCCACACCCCTTGCGCGATGAGCGCCCTCGCGATGACGTTCTTCTCGTGCGCCGCGTTCCACT
>JACQEE010000304.1 GCA_016200725.1 Chloroflexota bacterium | reverse complement strand
CTTCCGTGAATATGAAGCCGGTGGCGAGCCGCTCGGCTTCGGTCGTCTCCAGCACTTCGGGCAAGTAGTTGGCTGCGGGCATGGGTAGCGCTCCTCGGATTGTTACGAGAGTGTGGCGATCTGCTTGCGCTCGATCAGCTCGAAGTCGATCTCGGCGCCGAGGCCGGGCTTGTCCATGGCGTGGACGAGACCTTTGGCGTCGACCTCGATGTCCTGGATCAATCCGTACTTCTGCGCACCGTCCGGCAGCAGCACCTCGAAATACTCGCAGTTGTGGATCGCCATGATGAGGTGGAGGTTCGCCACGTTGTTGAGCGAGTTGCCGCCGTGGTGCACCTCGTAGTTCATGTGGAAGCCCTCGGCGAGGTGGGCGGTCTTGAGACAAGCGGTGAGTCCGCCCTTCACGGCCACGTCGCCGCGCAGATAGTCGGTCGCCTGGTAAAAGAGCCAGGGCGCGTAGGCGGTGTGGCCGCCGGGTGTGTACTCGGTCGCGAGAATGGGGATCGAGAGCTTCTGGCGCAGCTTCACATAGTTGGTGAGGTCGTCCTCGACCAGCGGGTCCTCGTACCAGTAGTAGCCGAGCCGCTCGACCGCCTGACCGACCCGGAGCGCCTCGATATAGTTGTACGACCAGGTTGAATCGAGCATCAGGCGGTAGTCGTCGCCGACCGCCTTGCGCACGGCCTCGCAAATGCGGATGTCGGTCTGCCATTCGGTAGGCGGGTGAATCTTGTAAGCAGTCCAGCCGCGCGCCTTGAACGAAAGCGCATCCTCGCAATAGGCCTCGGGCGAGGGCAGCACGGCCGAGCTCGCATAGGCCGGCACGCTCGTACGACAGCTCCCCATCAGCCGGTGCACCGGCATGTTGGCGATCTTGCCGGCCAAGTCCCAGAGCGCGACGTCCACTGCGCCGAGGGCCCGGAGCTGGTTGTTCATGCGCATCCTCGCCCACATGCGCTGAAAATGCCGCTCGCGATCGAGCGGGTTCTCGCCCACCAGCATCGGCTTGACGATCTTGACGATGAGATTGGCGTCGCCGCTGGCGGGCCTGCTCGACGAGCCGAGGAAGGCATGCCCCTCGACGCCCTGGTCGGTCCTGATGGTGACGAGACCGAGGTCACTCTTGCCCGAGAAGCGGCCGCTGTGGCGGCCGTACTGCGTTGCGGGGATGTCGTCCCAGGCAAAAAGGGTGACGGCGATGTCCGTGATCTTCATGGGTGGGCGCTCCCCAATTGCGGCAGTCGCGGCATCTCGGACCGAAGCCTGCCGCGCTGTCAATGGCAGGGGTACGATCGCACTGCGAGCTAGCCGAAGGGCCCTCGGCATCGATATGCTTCGCACAAGGCGTCGACGACCAGGGGGAGACATCCATGATGCTGGGCTTGCAGATGGATATGCCCCTGATGATCTCGGGGCTCATCGAGCATGCGGCGCTCTACCATGGCGACACCGAGATCGTGGCACGCACGATCGAGGGCGGCTTGCATCGCTACGACTATGCCCAGGCGCACGCGCGCACCAAGCAGCTGGCGCAGGCGCTGATCAGGCTCGGCATCAGGCCGGGCGACCGCGTCGGCACGCTCGCCTGGAATACGCACCGGCACTTCGAGATGTTCTATGGCGTGTCGGGCCTCGGGGCCGTCTTGCACACGGTGAACCCGCGCCTGTTTGCCGAGCAGATCATCTACATCGTCAACCATGCCGAAGACGATGTGCTGTTCATCGATGCGGCGACGCTGCCTATCGTCGAGCAGATCGCCTCGCGCCTGGCGACGGTCAAGACCTACGTCATGATGACCGACAAGGCGCTGATGCCGGCAACACCCTCGCTTCCGAGTCTCCTCTGCTACGAGGAGCTGATCGGCGCAGAGACCGGCGACTTCGTCTGGCCGCAGTTCGACGAGAAGACCGCGTCCAGCATCTGCTACACCTCCGGCACCACTGGAAACCCCAAGGGCGTCGTCTATTCGCACCGCTCCGCGATCCTGGTGGCAATGCTGTTCTCCGGTTTCGTCGGTATTGGCGCCAAGAACGGCTCGGCCGAGACGCTGATGCCGATGGCGCCGATGTTCCACGGCAATGCCTGGCAGTTTCCCTACCTTGCGCCGATGACGGGCTCGCGCTTGGTCCTGCCCGGGCGCAACTACGAGCTTCTCGAAGGCGAGCGCGTGACGGTAACCTGCGGCGTGCCGACCATGTGGATCATCCTGACCGACTGGCTCGAGCGCACCGGAAACAAGTTCTCCACGCTGCGTCTGTCGCTGTCGTCGGGCTCGGCACCGCCGCGCGCGCTGGTCGAGAAGCTCGAGCGGGCGTATGGCGTCGAGCTCGCCCAGGCCTGGGGCATGACCGAGGCGCTCGGCGGCAGCCTGGCAACCATGCGGCCCGGATCGGCGGACCTCCCCTTCGACGCCCGCATCGACCGGCGCATGAAGTCGGGGCGCACGAGCTTCGGCGTCAAGTATCGCATCGTCGACGACACGGGCCGCGAGCTGCCG
>JACQEE010000303.1 GCA_016200725.1 Chloroflexota bacterium | reverse complement strand
GCCGGTCATCACGGCGACGCAGATGCTCGAGTCGATGGTGAACAACCCATCGCCGACGCGCGCTGAGGCGTCCGATGTGGCGAACGCCATTCTCGATGGCACGGACGCCGTGATGCTCAGCGCAGAAACATCGATAGGCTCTTACCCCCTAGAGGCCGTAAGGTTCATGGACCGCATCGCGTGCGAGGCCGACGAGGTCGAGCTACCATTTCGCCCATCGTCGCTTGGCGCGCTCGACCCGTCGCGAGCCGTCGTACACGCGGCGCACGAACTGGCGCAGGAAGTGAAGGCCAAGGCCATCGCGCTGTTCACTACTTCAGGGCGGACAGGAGTGATGATCGCGAAGCACCGTCCGAACGTGCCCGCGATTGCCTTCACTCGAGGCTCCGAGGCCTACCAGCGACTTGCGCTCTGCTGGGGCATCACACCTGTGCAGACTCCGTTCACGGTGCGAACGAACGAGATGATCACGTACGCCGAGGACGTGCTGATCAAGGCGGCCATCGTGAAGGCGCACGACCGCGTCATCATCGTCGGTTCAGCGCCGCTGGCCGCGAAGGGGCAGACGAACTTTCTCAAGGTGCATACGGTGAAGGAGCAGGAGGGCTAGTTGGATAGTCCGACGAGCCTTGAAACGATCGGCACGGACAAGGTACCCAACGCATCCAGGATGGAGAGCACCGCCACGAAACGCAAGAAGCCATCGCTGTCGGGCTCACCCCAGACGGCGCCTATCAGGGTCAGCGCCAGTATCGAGGTCAGTGTCAAGGTCGCATAGAGCGTCAGGCGTACTAGGCGGTGCGGTGATTTGGCAAACAGCATGACTGCGATATGGTTCGTACCGACAGCGGCGATGGCGACGCTCACTACGGTTTGCCAGAACTGATCGTTGGACACGCCGTCATTCACCCAAATGCCTGCGATCAACAGGCAGGCGAGCAATAGCGACGAAGCGATGCCGAAAGCCGAGAGAGCCGTAAAGCGTCCGCGCTCGTAATGGAGCATGCACGGGAAGGTGAAGATACCAAACCCGGCCACGACGCCGGTTGTCCCTAGCACCTTCGCCTCGGTGTGGCCGAAGTGGCCTCGTATCACAAAGACGATGGCAACGGCCGCACTCACCACGAGGGCCGCCACCAGCGTGATTAGGACTATTCGCGTGAGTGGGCGTTGCGATCCGGCGAGCGTTCTACCGTTAGGCATGATCATCCTCCCCTGCGTCCTCTACGAGTATGCACATCACCCACCCTTTGCTGGGAGGTACAGGCATACCATTCGCTGTGGTACATAAGGAGGTGGCTTGCAAGAGATGGACGGCAGGAGTCAGCCGAGTTTCGCGACGCCCTTCTGCGGCGTGAACGAGTACTCGACACCCGGGTTCCGAAGGCCAGGCGTATGCCCGAGGCGGACGATGCGCGCATCGAGCTTGCTGCTGTCCAGGTCGAGGATCCCGACTGTGCCGAGGCGCGTAGACCAGAGGTGCGGATGCGTGGGACTGCCGGAGTTGATCTGCAGGACGCCTTCGCGGTAATCCAGGCGCTCGAAGTGCGTGTGCCCCGTCACGATGATGTCGACACGCTCATCCTTGAGATAGTTCTTCCGCAAGTATTCGATGGGCCGGTCCTCCGGCTCCATGTCGTGCACCATCGCGAGGCGCCAGCCGCCCGTCTCGACGATGTGCATGGGCTGCATGCGCGAGTCGCCCCAGCCGCCATCGTTGTTGCCCTGAGCGGCGAGCGCTGGCGCTATCTGCTCGAGCCAGTCGAGCACCATCGGATGCACGATGTCGCCGCCATGCAGGATCAGGTCGACGCCCTGGAAGGCCGTCGTCACCTCGTCCCACAACATGCGGCGATCGCTAGGGAGGTGCGTGTCAGAAAGCAAGCCAATACGCATCGAGTCCAGCCTATGGGGTAGAAGGAAGGGGTGTCAAGAAAGGGCTACGCATTTGGAGCAGTCGCCGACGCAGATAGGGCGACCCTCTCGGCAAACTCGCTCACCAGCCGCGTAAACGCGTCGGCCTGTTCGATCTGCGGCCAGTGACCACAGTGATCGAAGATATGCACACGGAGGGTCGTATTGCGACGGCCCACTCCCTCGGCGTGCTTCACTGGCAAAAGTGGGTCGTGCCGACCCCACAGGACGAGGATAGGCGGCCTAATCTCATCGAGTCGCCCCTGTAACTGGATCGAGCGCTTCTGTCCGAAGATGTTTACACCGGTACGCAGGAATCGCAGCATAGCGTTGGGCCCGGTGTGCGTGGCTCGCTGGGCGACGATGGCCTCGACCCATTCGTCGGTCGCGAAACTCGGGTCGTAGAGCAGGGAGCGGAGCATGCCCTTGATGCGGTCAGGCTTGGGCTTATCGAACCACTCGCCCAGCCCCGGAATCGTCATCCCACGGAGCCACAGCGCAATCTCGCGACCTAGGCCGGCGCTATCGACGAGCACCAGGCCACTCGCGATGGTGGGATAGCGTAAGGCAGCGGCTATCGAGAGGAGCCCACCCATCGAACTGCCGACCCACACAGCCGATTGAGCCTGGACCTGCTCAGCAAAATGCGCGACGAACTCGGCGCCCGCCCATATATCGAAGTCGCGCCGTGGCATACCCGAAAGGCCGTGGCCAACGAGGTCGAGGGCGACGACGCGATGCCCTTGGGCGAGCCCGCGCAGCACCCGATGCCAGGTAAGCGCAGAGATGCCGAGGCCATGGATGAGCAGCAGCGGCGAGCCTTGCCCTATGTCCCAGTAATGAACGCGATGGCCATCGACGGTCGTG
>JACQEE010000302.1 GCA_016200725.1 Chloroflexota bacterium | reverse complement strand
GTGACGATACGAATGAGGATTCTCGAAGGGACCATCAGATTTGGTTCCTCGCGGAATATGTTCGAAGAGCGGATGCCCTTCCGGGTGCCAGAGGAGCACGGCGCTGACCTGGCATTCAGCGTGCTCGGCCGCGAGCCCTTCTTCAAACGCTATCGCATTGACTTTCGGATGGGCTTGAGCAGACCGTCTGGAATCGGGAAATTCATCATCTCACCCGAGCGACCCGCAAGGGACTGAACCGTCCGGCCGAAGCCGGCCCACGGCTCCTCAACGCCGCCGTCTCGCCTTCCCGCCCAGCCCCTTCCGCCGTTGCGCGAGGCTGCGCCGATTCTGGCACTCGAAAGCAAACTGCGCGCGGCTGGCATCCCCACATTCGCCACCTACGAGCGTGCTGCGCGGGCCTTGCGAAACGCGATGGGGTACCACCGGTTCGTCGGGTCTTGAACCGTTGACCGCAAGCAAAAAGAGAGGGCGGCTATCCAGCCGCCCTCTCTTTTTATTCGAGCGGAGGCACTACGTTGCGATATGTGGATATAGTTTGCCGCCCACGTAGACCAGAATCGCCACGGCGAGGAGGAGCACGCCGAAGTCTGCGGCCATTGGATAAGAACTCGAGTAGTTGCGGAGCATCAGGCTACGCAGCGCGTCTACTTCGTAGGTGAGTGGGTTGCCGTGCGAGAGTATCTTCAACCAGGTAGGCATGATGTTGATCGGATAGATGGCGTTGCTGGCGAAGAAGAGCGGCTGCGTCAGCACCTGGCCGAATCCCATGAAACGGTCGCGCGACTTGATCATGAAGGCCGCGCATAACGAGAAAGCCGCGAATGCCGTCGCCGCCAGCACGACGATGATGAGCACACCGATGATGTGCAGGGGGTTGTAGGACATCTTCACCCCGAGAGCGACAGCCAGAACGTACACGAAGATGGCTTGGGGCAATGCGCGCACGCCGCTCGAGACCGATTTGCCCAGCATCAGTGCGTGTCGTGGCGTCGGACTTGCGAGAAACTTGTGCACGATGCCGAGGTCGCGCTCCCAGATGGCCGACATGCCGCTGAAGATGGCGATGAAGAGCACGCTCTGCGCGAGGATGCCTGGGGTCATGAAGTCCAGGTAGCGAATGTTCCCGGGTGTGGGGATCGCGCGGATCTTCGTGAGCACTTCCCCGAAGACCACCAGCCAGAGTACGGGCTGCACGCCGCGCATGATGAGCTCGGAAGGGTCATGGCGCAGTTTCCGAGCCTCGAGTTCGGCGATGACCAGCGTCTTATAGACGAATGCCCATAAGACCTGCAGCGGTCCGGTGATGAATCTTCCCGGTTGCGCTAACTCAACCGAGCCTTCGAGCCGAGCGCCTTGTTCTTGCCGTATCACGATAGGTTGCTCCGGTCTCCAGCTTGTCGCCGGTGAAGTGTACGAAAACGTCGTCGAGTGAGGCGTCTTCCTTGCCGATGGAAGCCTTCAGGGTTGCGGGCGAATCGAGGGCGACGAGTTTGCCTCGGTGCATGATTGCCACTCGATTGCACAGCGCGTCCGCCTCTTCCATGAGGTGGGTGGTCAGGATGATGGTCATGTCGTGCTCGTCGCGTAGTTGCATGATGTGCTGCCACACTGCGTTGCGCGCGAGCGGGTCGAGGCCGACGGTAGGTTCATCGAGAAAGAGCACTCTGGGCCGGTGCAGTACCGACTGCGCGATCTCGAGACGGCGGATCATGCCGCCTGAGTAGGTGCGAGCCATGCGGTTGGCAGCCTCTTCCAGTCCCATGAATGCTAGCGCCCCCCGGACACGCTGCTCCCGCTCCTTTCCTGGGACATCGTAGAGTTTTGAAAAGATTAGGAGGTTTTCGTAGCCCGTCAGCGTGCCATCCGCCGAGAGGAGTTGCGGGACATAACCGATCGAGCGTCGCACCTGCGACTGCTGCTTGAAAATGCTGAACCCGGCGACGCTGGCATCGCCAGAGGTTGGGCTCAAGAGCGTCGTCATCATCTTGATAGTGGTCGTCTTGCCGGCGCCGTTCGGACCGAGGAGGCCGAAGACGTCCCCGTGGTTCACGGTCAGGTTGAGCGCATCCACAGCCTGGACGACCTTGAAGGACTTGGATAGATTGCGAGTCTCGACGATAGCTTGGGGCTCAGGCATGGGGCAGCCTTTCTGGGGGGCGTTCCGAGAATAATTGGTCTAAGACATTCAGCCCCTGCAGCAGGACGACACGTTTCTCCGTCGTCAGTTTCGCCACTACACGGGCGAGTTCTTCGGCCGTGCCGCGCCGTGCTACCTCCACGGCCGCCCGGCCGCGCGCCGTCAGCGTGAGGCGCACACGCCGCCGATCATTCGAAGGGATCTCGCGAAGGACGAGTCCGCGGGCGACGAGTTTATCCATCATCTTCGATGCAGATGGCGGCATGAGGCCAACGTGCTCCGCGACCTCGGTGAGACCAGCGGCCTCGTGACGGTAGACGTAGAGCAAGGCGCGAAACTGTGGGAGAGATAAGCCATTGGCGCGGCGCCGCATCTCGCGGCGGATATGGCGCATGACCACCGGTGCGACATCGACGATCATCGCGCCGCATTCCTGGTCGGAGGCGGGGCGGATAGTTGCCCTGGATAATTGTTTCACAGGGAAACTATAGGACGACGCACCAGTGCTGTCAACGTTGGTACCGGACCTCATTCAGCCTGGCTCCACAACTTGCCGTGCAGAGGCGCTCCAGGGTGAAACAAAAGGGGCACCACCGAATGCGGTGCCCCTTTTTGACTCTGTTCGTCCGGCCTAGTGAAACTGTTCTGCCTCAGTGGATCCGGCGAGAGCAAGTGTGGACGATGTGCCGTTGGTCACTGCCATGAGCACCTGGTCGAAGTAGCCCGTGCCGACTTCAGCCTGATGCTTCGTCGCCGTGTAGCCGTCGCGCTCCATGGCGAACTCGCGCTCCTGGAGTCGGCTGTAGGCAGCCATGCCGTCACGTTTGTAGGCGCTGGCGAGATCGAACGTATGGTAGTTGAGGAGGTGCCAGCCCGCGAGTGTGATGAACTGGAATGCAAAGCCCATCGCGCCTAACTCCTGCTGGAACCTGGCGATGGCCTTGTCGTCGAGATGCCGCTTCCAGTTGAATGAGGGCGAGCAGTTGTATGCGAGGAGTTTGCCTGGATATTTTGCATGGATCGTGTGTTCAAACCGCCGCGCCTCTTCGAGGTTGGGCTCGGAAGTCTCGAACCAGAGTAGGTCGGCGTAGGGTGCGTAGGCTATGGCGCGGTCGATAGCGAGGTCCATGCCATTGCGTATCATGTGGTAGCCCTCGGGAGTGCGCTGGCCGGTAACCCATTGCCGGTCTCGCTCGTCGACGTCGCTGACGAGCAATGTCGCATCCCGCGCATCTGTCCGTGCGACCAGCACCGTCGGCACGTCGAGCACGTCGCTGGCGAGGCGGGCAGCCGTCATCGTACGGATAAACTGGCTCGTCGGGATGAGCACCTTGCCGCCCATGTGGCCGCACTTCTTCTCCGCGGCTAGTTGATCCTCGAAGTGCACGCCCGAGGCGCCGGCCTCGATCATGGCCTTCGTCAGTTCGAAGGCATGGATGGGGCCGCCGAAGCCTGCTTCGGCATCGGCTACGATGGGCGCGAACCAATGGATGCCATTCTTGCCGTTGAGCGCGTGAATTTGGTCGGCGCGCGCGAAGGCGTTATTGATGCGCCGCACGAGGGTAGGCACCGAGTTCGCTGGGTAGAGGCTCTGGTCGGGGTAAGTCGGGCCCGCGAGGTTGGCGTCGGCGGCAACTTGCCAGCCGCTCACATAGATTGCCTTAAGGCCCGACTGCACCATCTGGACGGCTTGGGCGCCGGACAACGCGCCGAACGTATTGACGTAGGGCTCGGTGCGAAGGAGGTGCCAGAGGCGTTGTGCGCCGTGCTTCGCGATGGTGTGCTCGATCTTGAGCGTACCGCGAAGTTTGACGACGTCCTGCGTCGAATAGGTGCGCGTGATGTCCTTCCAGCGCTGGTCTTCTTTCCAGCGCGCCTCGAGTTCGCGAGCCTCGGTCATTCGGGTAGCGTTGCTCATGACAGTCCTCCCTGACCTATTCCAGATAGCGATAACCGGGGATGGCGAGAAATTCTTCAAAGGAATCGTTCAGCACCAGCGAATCGAGCAATTCGACGGCGCGGTCAAGCGCGCCGGGCTGCGTGCGCTCGCGCACCAGGCGCTCGAGTTGTTCGGTGCGCAATTCGATGTACATGCTCTGCGTGACCGGCTCGCCGGTGTTCAGATGCGAGCCGTTGTGGATCCACTGCCACAGTTGCGCCCGGCTAATTTCGGCGGTTGCGGTATCCTCCATCAGTCCATTGATTGCGACGGCACCTCGGCCCTGCACCCACGACTCGAGGTACTGCAGCGCCGTGCCGATGTTGTTGCACACACCTGCGCGCGTG
>JACQEE010000301.1 GCA_016200725.1 Chloroflexota bacterium | reverse complement strand
TAAGAGTCGCTCGAGGGCAGGCTTCAAGTCCTCCCCTACCGCACCTCTCGGGGCGCTGTCTGTCCTATCGAGTTAGCGATCCCTACCTGCCGTGTGACACCGGCTTCTTGACGTAAGCACAGCGAGTGCGTACGCTTGTTCAAAACGCACGTTCGTCAACGTGCAACCCGATGCAACCGGGGCGAAGGAGGAGTCAGTGAAACCAATGTCCGAGCGGCAGCGAGCGATGCTCAACTTCATCCGCGACTTCATCGACCGCAAGAGTTACCCGCCATCCGTGCGGGACATCCAGGACGCCTGCAAGATCTCGTCGACCTCGGTGGTCGACTACAACCTGCGCCTCATGGAGCGCGAAGGGTACATCCGCCGCGACCGCGAAGTGTCGCGCGGCATCGAGTTGACCGACCTCCCGAAGGCGCGCTCGGTGCGCGTGCCGGTGTTGGGCGCCATCGCCGCAGGGGCGCCGATCCCGGTCCCTACGGCAGGCACGCTCTCGGAGCCAGCGGAGGAGAACGTGCCGGTGCCCGAGGCGATGTTGAAGGGTCGCGGTGATGTCTACGCGCTCCGCGTGAAGGGCACGTCGATGATTGACGCGCTCGTCAACGACGGCGATATCGTGCTGGTGAGCGCGCAGAAGTCGGCGCACGCCGGCGACATCGTGGTGGCGTGGCTGAAGAAGGAAGAGGAGACGACGCTGAAGAAGTACTTCCCCGAGGACGGGAGGGTGCGCCTCCAGCCGGCCAACCCGACGATGAAGCCGATCTACACCGAGAAGAAGAACCTGGAGATACAGGGCAAGTTGGTGGGCGTGTTGAGGGATGTGGAGGCGGAGTAGGAACCTAACCCCTGGCCCTTTCCCTAAAGGGAAGGGGAAGACCTGAGAACCTTTTCTCGCGAGAAAAGGTTCTCGGACTCTCCTAAAGAGCTCTGTAGTTTTGGAGGAGAAGGCTGGTGAGGCCAAAAGGCGGTTCACCGGCCTTCTTCTTTTTGTTTGATGAGGCTATGTCGCCACTGGCGTCGCGCGGGCGTGGCGCTCGAGGTGAACGAGCAGCAACGAGATGTCGGCAGGGTTGACGCCCATGATGCGCGTCGCCTGGCCGACGGTCGCGGGCTGGAAGCGGCGCAGTTTCTCGCGTGCCTCGGTGCGCAGACCAGTGACGGTCGCGTAGTCGAAGTCGGTGGGGATGGCCCAGTGCTCGAGGCGCTTCACGCGCTCGACTTCGCGCTGCTGCTTCTCGATGTAGCCCTGGTAGGCGCCGAGGACGTCGATCTGCTCTACCACGCCAGCGTCGAGCGAGGCGTCACCGATAGACAGCGCGACGAGGTGTCGATAGGACGCGCCCTGGCGGCGGAGGAAGTCGAGAGCGGAGACGTTCTTCGCGCCGTTCTCCAGGCCGAGTTGGCGCAGGACGGCGTCGGCGCGTTCGCCGGGGTTGACGTAGCAGTGCTCGAGTCGATGGAGTTCACGCTCGACCGCCTCGCGCTTGCGCTCGACCGCCTCGGCGCGCTCGCGACTGACAAGGCCAAGGTCGCGGGCGATGGGCGTGAGGCGGAGGTCGGCGTTGTCCTGCCGCAGCAGGAGTCGGTATTCGGCCCGCGCTGTCAACAGACGGTATGGCTCCTCGAGTTCGCGCGTCACGAGATCGTCGACCATGACGCCGATGTAAGCCTGGTCGCGTCGAAGAACGAGTGGCGCCTTGCCCATCGCTTTCAGCGCCGCGTTGATCCCGGCCATGAGTCCCTGACCCGCTGCCTCCTCGTAGCCGGACGTGCCGTTGATCTGCCCGGCGAAGAAGAGGCTGGGAACCGTCTTGCACTCGAGGGAGGATCGTGTCTGCGAGGGCGGGACGAAGTCGTACTCGACAGCGTAGCCAACGCGCATCATCTCGGCGCGCTCGAGCGCGGGGATGGTGCGCAGCATCGCCAGTTGCACATCCTCGGGCAGGCTGGTGTTCGCGCCCTGGACGTAGACCTCGGTGGTCTCCCAGCCCTCGGGCTCGAGGAAGAGGCCGTGCGCGGGCTTATCGCGGAAGCGGTGGATCTTGTCCTCGATCGAGGGGCAGTAGCGCGGCCCGCGACCCTGGATCGTGCCGTTGAACATCGGCGCACGGTTGAGGTTGGCGAGGATTACCGCGTGCGTGCGCGCGTTGGTGTGCACGAGGTAACAGGGGAGTTGGGGCCGCCACTCGGGGCCGGGCGGCAACGGGTAGACAGGATTGCGCTCGAGCAGCCAAGGCGACGGCTCGCGGCCGGGCTCGTAGAAGCCGAAGTAGAGCGGCGACGTGCTGCCGGGCTGGAACTCGGTCTTCGAGAAGTCGACGGTGCGGGCGTCGACGCGCGGCGGCGTGCCGGTCTTGAGGCGGCCGAGCGTCAGACCCCACGCGCGTAGGACATCGGAGATGCCGAGGGCGGGCGGCTCGCCGGCGCGGCTCGCGGCCTGCGTGGCGTCACCGGTGATGATGCGTCCCTGCAGGGAGGTGCCGGTGGTGAGCACGATCGTCTTCGCATCGTAATACAGGCCGGTCGGCGTGCGCAGGCGAAAGATGTCGTGCTGCCACACGTCAGTACGAGGCGAGGGGATGTGCTCCATGGCGCGCACCGTGGCCTGCTTGAGGTGGAGGTTGGGCTGGCGCTCGAGCGTCCTCTTCATCTCCAGCATGTACAACTTCTTGTCGGCCTGGGCGCGCGGCACCTGGACGGCGGGGCCCTTGCCCGTGTTGAGCATCCGAATCTGGATGAAGGTGCGGTCGGTGCAGCGGGCCATCTCGCCGCCGAGGGCGTCGATCTCGCGGACGACGTGACCCTTCGCGGGACCACCGATCGAGGGGTTGCAGGGCATGAGCGCGACCGTATCGAGGTTCATCGTCAGGAGCACGGTGCGGCAGCCCATGCGCGCCGCGGCGAGCGCGGCTTCGCAGCCGGCGTGGCCGGCACCGAGCACGGCGACGTCGTACAGGTTAGAGTCCATGGAGAGGATTGTAGCAAAGGAAAGGGGAACTCAAAGGGAACGAAACGGCGGGTGCACTTCAAGCGCGCCCCTACTGTACTGACGTGGCGCCTGGCCTGCAGGGACAAGAAGACTCCACCCTAGATCCTCGGCCCGAGGACGGGCCAAGGATGACGAATGGAAAGGGTGTCAGGAGCGCTGGTCGCGGGAGCGGCGGAGGACTTCGTCGCGGTGCGAGGCGATGTCGGCGCCGCGCGACTCGCGTCGGCGCACGCGGCTGGTGTGCTCGCGCCAGGCGACGCGGCCATCCTTGAGGCTGAGGTCGTTCACCGACACCATCGCTGCCTTGACGCTGCGCATCATCTCCTGGTCCTGCGAGGCGATGTCGCGCGCCAACTTGAGCGCCGTGGGCAACAACTCGGCGTGAGGGACGACTCGGTTGAGCAGGCCGACGCGGAGGGCGGTCGCGGCGTCGACGAAATTGCCGGTGAGGCTCATTTCGCGAGCGAAGGCTGCGCCGACGCGCTGGGGCAGATCGTGGAGCACGGGGCCGGGGAAAACGCCAACGCGGGTGTGCGTGTCGGCGAAGGCGGCGCGCTCGGAGCCGATGAGGAAGTCGCACCCGAGCGCGAGTTCCAGACCTCCAGTGACGGCCGGGCCGTTCACCGCACCGATGATCGGCGCTGCCGAAGCGCGAACGGCGTCGTTGTAACGCGGCAGGTCGGTCAGTTTCTCGGTTCCCAGGCTGCGGAGATCGAGGCCAGCGCAGAAGGCGGGGTCAGCGCCAGTGAGCACGATGCATGCAGCGTCCTGCGCCTGTTCGATGGCCGCTACAACTTCGGTTGCCAGTTGCAGGTTGATAGCGTTGCGCGACTGGGGTCGGTCGAGGGTGATGATCGCCACCTTGCCATCGCGCTCGAGGCGGACTACCGGCGTCATGCTGGCTCCTCAGACTCGGACAGGGCTACTTCTTCACCAGTTTGGCCATCGCGTCGCCCATCATCGCCGGACTATCGACGACGGCGACGCCGGCGTCGCGCAGTGCCTGTTGCTTGGCCTTCGCGGTGCCCGAGGCGCCCGTGATGATGGCGCCGGCGTGGCCCATGCGGCGGCCGGGAGGGGCAGAGGCTCCGGCGATGAAGCCGACCATCGGCTTCTTCACGTTTTTCTTGATGAAGGCCGCGGCCTCTTGCTCTTTGGTCCCGCCGATCTCGCCGATCATCACGATGGCCTCGGTCTCGGGGTCCTTGTTGAACAGATCGAGCACATCGACGAAGTTGGTGCCGACGATGGGGTCGCCGCCGATGCCGACGCAGGAGGACTGGCCGACGCCGCGCTCGGTGAGCTGGGCGACGGCCTCGTAGGTGAGGGTACCGCTGCGCGAGACGACGCCCACCTTCCCGGGGATGTGGATGTTGCCGGGCATGATGCCGACCTTGCACTTCGAGCCGGGCGAGATCACGCCGGGGCAGTTCGGCCCTATGAGGCACGTCGACTTGCCCTGCAAGTACCGGCCCACGCGTACCATATCGAGCACCGGGATGCCTTCGGTGATGCAGATGACGAGCGGCAGACCGGCGTCGGCGGCCTCGAGGATGGCGTCGGCGGCGAAGGCGGGCGGGACGAAGATCATCGTGGCGTTGGCACCAGTCTTCTTGATGGCCTCGGCGACGGAGTCGAAGACTGGGCGGTCGAGGTGCTTGCCGCCGCCTTTGCCGGGCGTGACGCCGCCGACGATGTTGGTGCCGTAGGCGATGCAGCGCTCGGAGTGGAAGGTGCCTTCGTTGCCGGTGAAGCCCTGCACGATCAGGCGCGTGTCTTTGTTGACCAGGATGCTCACGGAGTCCTCCAGT
>JACQEE010000300.1 GCA_016200725.1 Chloroflexota bacterium | reverse complement strand
GTTCGTATTACATTGGTGAAGAGCCCGATCGGCTATAAAGAGGACCAGAAGGGCACTGTGCGCGCGCTAGGGCTCACTCGCATGCACAAGGCTGTCGTGCATGACGATTCGCCGGCCCTGCGCGGCATGGTAAAGAAGGTCAGCCATCTCGTGAAGGTAGAACAGGCATGAGAGAACACGAAGTCCACCCTGCCAAGGGCTCCAAAGTCGAGCGCTTTCGCGTCGGCCGCGGCCTCGGCAGCGGCAATGGCGTCTACGCTGGCAAGGGCGTGAAGGGCCAGAAGGCGCGTCGCGGCTACACCGTGCGTCCCGGCTTCGAAGGCGGCCAGACGCCCATGATCAAGCGCCTACCTCAGCAGCGTGGCTTCCGGAACCCCTTCCGTATCGAGTACCACCCGGTGAACCTTGAAGCGCTCGAGCGGTTCGAGGCTGGGTCTGTGGTGACTCCTGAAGAGATGCGCAAGGCTGGCATTGTGCACGACCTGAAACTGCCAATCAAAGTGCTCGGCGACGGAGACCTCACCAAGGCGCTGACTGTCCGCGCCAACAAGTTCTCAGCCTCCGCGAAGCAGAAGATAGAGGCCGCGAACGGCAAGGCCGAAGAGCTGCCCGCAGCGACGACCCCGGCGTAGAGTTCGCAGCAAGTCCGTCCCCGGGCACGGTTTCCAAATCGAAGTCGGGGACGAGGTAGCAGATGCAGCAACAGCAACCATCCAGTGTCCGTCTCCTGACCGCGTTAGGCGACGCCTTCCGCCAGCCAGATTTGCGGATGAAGATCCTCTTCACCTTCGCGATGCTGGTGATCTTCCGTTTCGCCGCGAATGTGCCTATCCCGAACGTGGACCGAAACGCGCTCGACCGACTCTTCCAGGACAACCAACTTTTCAACTTCCTGAACCTCTTCAGTGGCAATGGGCTTCGCCGCCTGAGTATCGTCTCGATGGGCGTCTACCCGTACATCACGGCGTCCATCATCATGCAACTCCTCGTGCCGGTGATTCCCCGCCTCGCCGATCTGTCGAAGGAAGGTGAGTACGGACGGCAGAAGATCAATCAATACACGCACTGGCTCACCGTGCCGCTCGCTTTCGCCCAGGCCTATGGCCAGTTGGTTCTGCTTCAGCGCCAGGGCGTCATCAGCGGAATCGGGTTCGGCTCCGGCGAGATGCTCAACACTAGTGCCGCAGTGCTCACGATGACGGCAGGCTCGATGTTCCTGGTCTGGCTGGGTGAACTGATCACCGAAAAAGGCATTGGCAACGGCATCTCCATGATCATCTTCGGCGGCATCGTCGCCGGCTTTCCAGGCATCGCCAAGCAGGTGTTCGATTCGCAGGGCATCGGGTCCGGCTTGCTGCTCATCGCGCTAGTGGCCGCAGTCGTGCTCTATGCTATCGTGGTCTTCACCGAGGCCCACCGGCGCATACCGGTGCAATACGGCCGGAGCCTCTTCCGTGGCGGTCGCATGTACCGCCAGGCGGGCGCATCTTATATCCCCCTGCGCGTGAACACCGCTGGCATGATTCCGCTTATCTTCGCTTTCTCTATCATGATTTTTCCTTCCATCGTGGCCTCGTATTTCGTAGGAACGTCGCACCAGGGCCTGTCAGACTTCGCGCGATCGGTGCAGAACCTCTTCAGTCCCACGAGTACGCTCTACTGGCTGCTCACTTTCCTCCTGGTCATTATCTTCACATTCTTCTACACCCTGGTTATCTTCCAGCAGCAGAACTTGGCCGAGAACTTACAGAAGAACGGCGGCTTCATTCCGGGTATCCGCCCCGGCAAGCCAACCGAGGAATACTTGAGTAAGGTCGTCCTGCGTATCACCGTCGCCGGCGCGCTGTTCTTGGGCATCGTGGCGGTACTGCCCTACTTTGCGAGACAGCTCTCTGGATTCACGAACATCCAGACCAGTTCATCGGCCTTGCTCATCGTCGTCGGAGTGGCTCTGGATACCATGCGCCAGCTGGAGTCGCAGCTGATGATGCGCCGCTACGAGTCCTTCATCCGCTAGCGTATTCGCTGGAGCAACCGATCGTGCGCATCATTCTTCTTGGCGCTCCTGGTTCGGGCAAAGGCACGCAGGCCGTCACCCTCGCGCAGCAACTGAAAGTAGCGCACATCTCCTCCGGCGATCTCTTCCGCGAAGAGCAGGCGAAAGGCACAGAGTTGGGAAAACTGGCGAAACAGTACATGGAGCGCGGCGAACTGGTTCCCAATGAGGTCACCATCAAGATGATTCTCGGCCGCATCTCGCAGCCCGACTGCAAGAAGGGCTATATCCTTGATGGCTTCCCGATGACGCTTGAGCAGGGGGAGGCGCTCGAAAAGGCCCTGGCTGCCGCGGGCAAGGGCGGAATCGACAAGGCTGCGTACATCGAGGTGCCAATCAGAGAACTCCTCCGTCGGCTCAGCGGCCGCTGGATCTGTCGCGCCGCCCAGCACCCCTACCACGCGGTAAGCAACCCGCCTAAGGTGAAGGGCAAGTGTGACATCGATGGCTCCGACCTCTACCAGCGGCCTGACGATTCTGAAGAGACAGCCAAACGACGCCTCCAGGTCTACACCGAACAGACGGCTCCGCTCATCCAGTACTACAAGAAACGGAACAAACTGGCCCAGGTCGATGGCGGCCAAGATATAGAGGTAGTAGGCAAAACCCTGCTATCTGTTCTACAATAGGAGGGTTTCCCCCCACGTGATGCAGGTCGGCCAGCCGAGAATTCAGAATACGGGCGTCATTCTTAAGTCGCCCGCCGAGCAGGCTGTCATGCGCCGCGCGGGGCGAGTGGTCGCCCTCGTCATCCAGCGGCTAACCGCGGCGGTGAGGCCGGGGATCACGACAGGAGAGCTGGACGAGATTGCGGAGACGACCATGCGGGGCGAGGGGGCTATCCCCTCGTTCAAAGGCTACCGGGGATTTCCGGCGTCGATCTGCACGTCGCTGAACGAAGAGATCGTGCACGGGATACCGGGCAAGCGGGTAATCAAAGAAGGCGACGTTGTCAGTCTGGATGTTGGGGCCATTGTGGAGGGGTATCACGGGGACGCGGCAGTAACCGTCCCCGCAGGGAAAGTAACGCCCAAGGCTGCGGCGCTCATAGAGGCGGCGAGCGGCTCGCTGCAGGCAGCGATCAAGGCGGCAACGGCTGGCGCGCGCATGGGCGATGTCTCTTGGGCCGCCCAGGAATATGCCGAATCACGAGGCTTCGGGGTGGTGCGTGAGTATGTCGGGCATGGCATCGGGCGCCTGCTCCACGAGGAGCCCCCGGTGCCGAACTATGGCACGCCAGGCCGCGGCCTGCTGCTGCAGAAGGGTATGGTGCTCGCGATCGAGCCGATGGTGAACGCCGGGACGTGGAAAACGAGGTTGATGCCGGACAACTGGACAGTGGTGACCGAAGACGGCAGTCTCTCTGCCCACTTCGAGCACACGATCGCGATAACGGATAAGGGGACCGAAGTATTTACGGTACTGTAAACGCTCTCCCACCTGGGCGGGCCGAAGAATCCCATCAAGGACTTATGGCAAAGAAACAAGCGATAGAGGTAGAAGGAACGGTAGCGGAGACGCTGCCGAACGCCATGTTCCGCGTGGGACTCCCCACCGGGCACAAGGTGTTGGCGCACGTCTCTGGCAAGATCCGTATGAATTTCATAAAGATCCTACCGGGCGACCGCGTCCTCGTGGAGTTGTCGCCCTACGACCTGACACGCGGCAGGATCACGTACAGGTTCAAGTAGCGAGGCAGTCATGAAAGTGCGAGCATCGGTCGGCAGGCTGTGCGATAAGTGCAAAATTATTCGCCGCGAAGGCGTGGTACGCGTCATCTGCTCGAATCCGAAACACAAACAGCGGCAGGGATAGGAAGGAGCCTCATGGCGCGCGTAGCCGGCAATGACATTCCGAACAACAAACGCTTGGAGTACGCCCTCCGGTATATCCACGGCATCGGCCCTACGAGGGCCAAGGCGATTGTGGAGAAAATCGGGTTTGACGCTAACCCGCGCGTAAAGGATCTCACCGAAGAAGAGTTAAACCGCGTTCGCGAGGCTGTCGACAAGAGTGGCTGGGCGATGGAAGGCGACCTCCGCCGTGAAGTTGCCCAGAACATTCGCCGCCTCATCGATATCGGCTCCTACCGTGGCAGTCGCCATCGCCGTGGCCTGCCCGTCCGTGGTCAGCGCACTCGCACCAACGCCCGAACCAAGCGCGGCGCTCGCAAGACGGTCGCCGGTCGCAAGAAAGTCGTCGCGAAGAAGTAATCACTCTCGAGGAAGGACAACAAGTCTATGGCTGATGCCAAAACACCTGCCGCCAAGACGCCTCCCCCCGCCAAGGCGCCGGCAAAGCCGCGAGCACGCCGTCGCGAGCGCAAGAACATTCCGCAAGGCCGCGCCTTCATCCACTCCACGTTCAACAACACGCGCGTCACCCTTACCGACATCAACGGCGAGGTGATCTCGTGGAGCAGCGCGGGCGCCGTGGGCTTCAAAGGTTCGCGCAAAGGCACCGCTTTCGCCGCGCAGCGCGCTGCTGAAGAGGCGGCCAAGAAGGCTATGGACCACGGTCTTCGCCAGGTAGAAGTCATGGTGCGTGGCCCCGGCTCCGGCCGCGAGGCGGCTATCCGCACCCTGCAGACCCAAGGCCTGAATGTGACCAAGATTCGAGATGTGACCCCGGTTCCGCACAACGGCTGCCGCCCGCCAAAACGGCGCCGTGTGTAGGTGAGGCTATCCCGAGCGATGCGCGCCTGCGGGTTCGCGCGCCGGGACCAGAAGCGTAAGGAGGCGATGT
>JACQEE010000307.1 GCA_016200725.1 Chloroflexota bacterium | reverse complement strand
GCTGGCCGGCGCGGCTATTGACTTGACCCCCAAGGAGTTCGCGCTGCTTGAGTGCCTGATGCGGCGATCTGGAGCAGTGCTGACGCGAGAGCAGATTGCTGACCACGTATGGGGCACTGGATCCGATGTGACGGGAAACGTCGTTGACTTGTATGTGCACTATTTGCGCGGGAAACTGGACAGGTATGGAGGTAAGAAACTAATCGAGACGGTGCGGGGCGTGGGCTACACCCTCAGGAGCGCATGATGTTCTCGCCCATCCGCCGCCGCCTGCTCGCCTGGAATACCTTCGTTCTTGTCATCCTTCTCGTCGCGCTCGGTGTCGTTATCTACTTCATCACCGCGCGCACGCTCAACAACGAAGTCAACCGCTCCCTTCGACAGAACGCCAATGACACGATGCGCACGCTGGCGTCGACGCCTGGCTTTCCGTTCGTCATCCCGCGGAACGGCTACGCTGGCGACGTGTTCTTCCTGAGCATCGATCCGTCAGGACAAGTCGCCAACGATCCCCAAGGCCTTTCCGTGACGCAATCGCCTGACCCCAATGGCGTGCAGCGAGCGCTCGCTGGAAGACAGGTAATAGACACCGTCAAGATCAATGGACAGAATGTGCGCGTGCTGTCAGCGCCGGTTGCGACGCGGAGCGGTGTGCTTCTCGGTGTGCTCCAGGTCGGGCGATCAGTGGAGGCCGAGGAACATACGCTGCACCGCCTAGTACTGATCCTCGCGGCCTCGGAGGCTGGGGCGCTCATCGTTGCGCTCGCGGGCGGCTGGTTTCTCGCTGACCGAGCGCTCGTGCCGATCCGCCGCACATTCGAGCGGCAGCGTCGCTTCGTGTCCGACGCATCGCACGAACTGCGAACTCCGCTGGCGCTCATCCGCAGCAGTGGCGAACTGCTCGCGAAGCACGGCGATCAAACCGTTGAGCAGAACCGCCAACTCGTGGACGGCATCGTGGCGGAGACGGCCTATCTGAGCGACATGGTCAACGGGCTGCTGACGCTCGCGCAGTCGGACGCTGGACGGCTCATGCTGCACAAGGACTTGGTGGACCTCGGCGAGTTGGCGCGCGCGGCCGTTTTGGATGCACAACCGCTCGCAGCTTCCCGTGGCCTGCACCTCGAGGCCAGCACTGTGCCGGGTGCGCTGGTGGACGGCGATGCCGCGCGGCTGCGCCAGGTGCTGCTCCAACTGCTCGACAACTCGATCAAATATACCCCGTCAGGTGGCGCAATCCGCGTCGCTGTCAGTAACAAGGGGATGGCGGAACTCGCGGTAACAGACACCGGCTCTGGCATTGCCGCAGAACACTTGCCACATGTCTTCGAGCGCTTCTACCGCGCCGACGAGACACGAGGCCGCGAGGCTGGCGGCGCCGGGCTGGGCCTCTCGATCGCCAAAGCGCTAACGGATGCGCATGGCGGCGAAATCTCGCTGGAAAGCGTGCCCGGTAGCGGCACGACCGTGCGAGTGCGGCTTCCGCTGGCCTCGGGAGCTGAGAAACTGGCAGGTGAGCCACCGCGCCCAGATTCGGCGGGCGACCAGCGCGTTATCGAACCTGTACAGTAGCCGCTTGCTCTACCAGTGCCAGACGGCGCTGGCATTGTCCCACAGATCGAGCGTGTCTTTCTGCGACACAAGTTGCACGCCTGCGATCACGCTGCCCTTGTCGATGCCGCGCTTCTTCAGGTCTTCGGCAACTGCGTAGACCTTGACGCCGTTCTTCAACAGTTCCTCGATATCCTTGTCGATAGTGGGCGCGACCTTTAGCGCGACGCCGCCGATCGATAGGCCACTGGCTTCCTGGCCTTTGACAGCGTAGTTCACCGCGTTGCTGCGCAGCAGAATCTGCATGTCGCCGCCTGCATTCTTCATAGCCGCTGTGATCCAGAGAATCGTATCGTCCTGCTCTTCGATGGTGCCGTGGTAGGCGCGTTCGACGACATTGAGGATGGCCATGATGTTCTCCTAGCGAGTGCCAATGACGAGCGTGTTGGTGCTTTCCTGCGACCACTTGTAGAAGTCGCCGGGGCCGCCGCGCTTCGGGCCGTCGATCCAGATTTTCGAGCCGCGCTCGTCGACGCAGAGACCGCAGTTCGTCCAGGCCAGGTTGCCATTCGCGACCTTAAATAGGCCCTCGACGAACTTGGCGGTCGTCGGATGATCCTGCTGCTCGACGGTGGTGCCCTTCACCGGGTTCGGGTGCGGCGCCTGCTCCTTGAGTACCAGGTTTACGGCCCCCTCGTAGGCGAAAATGTTGACCTTATGGCCCTTCCTCAGCGCCGCATCCGCGATGCGCAGCACTGTCGTCGTCGTCTCTGACTCATACGGCGGATCCATGAGTGCGATGGTGAGTGTCTTGGGCATGGTCTTTTCCTTGAGTTCCTCTTCTTCTAATGCCAGACGGCCTTGACGCCCTCTTGGGCGAGCATATCTACGAGTTGATCAACGTTGCTGACGCCAACACCGTCGAGCAGCGACTGTTGCGAGATGCCGCGCTCGCGCAGGCAGAAGTCGTCGGCGAGCACCTTCACCTTGCCCTTGGCAATCCTGGCGACAGGGTTATGGTCCACGCCCTTCCTTGCCATGAGCACGCCGTTCTGCATCAGGAACATCGTGACGTCGTTGCCCTTCGACGCGAGCCCCCGGGCCTGCTCGATGAAGTAGGGTGCATCGCCGTACTCGAAACAGTCGCGAGACTCAATCATCAGATACTTGCCCATAAGTTACCTCCAGCAGTGCTCCAAACTTCACCGGCCCGGTATTGTATACATGTCTGTCGATGCGTACAGAAGTGGCGTTACCGCTTCGATGCGAGCAGCGAGACGACACGATTGAGGATGCGGCCAGCAACGTCGTACTTCGGCATCACCGGTAGCGACTCCTCTTTACCTGCGGCGTCGAGGATCACCACTCGATTGGTCTCCGTCCCGAACCCGCTGCCACGCTCAGTGATGTCATTTGCCACGATCAAGTCGAGCGCCTTCTTCTGCAGTTTCACCTTCGCATTAGCGAGCACGTCGTTGCTCTCCGCCGCGAAGCCGACGCGCACAAAAGGTCCGTTCGCCTCGGAGAGGATGTCCGGCGTACTGGCCAGTTCGAGCGTCAACTTAGAGCCGCTCTTCTTGATCTTGCTTGCGGCGGGGTTCGTCGCCTCGAAGTCTGCCACGGCCGCGGCCATGATGAGCGCCACTGCGCCGGGCATCGCCGCGAGTACAGCATCGCGCATCTGCCGAGCGGTCGCCACAGCAACGACGCGCACACCGACAGGGTCGGGCAGCGCCGTGGGCGCGGCCACGAGGGTGACGGTCGCGCCGCGGTCGCGCGCAGCCTCGGCGATGGCGTAGCCCATCTTGCCCGACGAGCGGTTGGTGATGACGCGAACGGGATCGATCGGCTCCTGTGTCCCGCCAGCGGTGACTACGATATGCTTCCCGGCCAGGTCACCCTTGCGTCCCAGCACCATCCGTATCGTGCCGAGAATCTCTGCTGTTTCAGCGAGGCGTCCAACACCAGTGAGCCCTGACGCTAGATAGCCCTTTGCTGGTCCAACGAAGACAAACCCTCGCCCTCGCAGCGTGGCTACGTTCTGCTGCGTCGCGGGGTTGTCCCACATGTGGCCGTCCATCGCCGGCGCGACGACGACCGGCGCCGCCGTCGCCAGCAGCGTCGTCGTCAGCATATCGTCGGCGAGGCCGTGCGCGCACTTGGCGAGTACGTTCGCGGTCGCCGGCGCAACCACGACGATGTCGGCGGCCTTCGCCAGCATCACGTGCTCGACGCTGTGCTCTGCGCTGGCGTCGAACAGGTTGGTAGCGACCCGACGGTGTGTGAGGCTGCTAAAGGTGAGCGGCGTGACGAACTCGCATGCCTCGCGCGTGAGGATGACATCGACGAGCGTGCCCGCCTGCGTAAGTTTGCTGGCGAGATCAGCCGCCTTGTACGCAGCGATGCTGCCCGAGACGCCGAGGACGATGCGTTTGCCCTTGAGCATCGATTACCGTCCCACCTTTTCGTTCTGCTCGTGCAGGAGCCGCAGGCCGATGAGGACGAGGTCATAGTTGACGACGTCGATAACCGTCGTGTCCTGTGCGATGTGCCTCGCGAGCCCACCTGTCGCGACTACCTTCGCTCCGCCGCCCAACTCCTTCTGGAATCGGGCGACCATCCCTTCGATGAGGCCGACGTAGCCGTAAAAAAGGCCGGACTGCATACTCGCGACCGTGTTGCGTCCGATGGCATGCTTCGGGCGCGCCAGTTCAATACGAGGGAGTTTCGAAGTGCGGGTGAAGAGAGCCTCCGCAGCCAGGTTGATGCCGGGAGCGATCGCGCCGCCGAGGTAATCTCCTGAATCGGTGATGGCGTCGAAGACTGTCGCCGTGCCGAAGTCGATGATGATGAGGGGGCCGCCATAGAGGTGGTAGGCGGCTACAGCATGGGCAATGCGGTCTGCGCCCACTTCGCGGGGGTTCTCATACAGCACCCGTATCCCAGTCTTGGTGCCTGTCCCCACCACGACAGGCCGTATCTTGAAGTACTTCTCGAATACCTCCTCGAACGTAGTCGTGAGGGGCGGCACCACACTGCTGAGCACACCCTGCTTGATGTCCTTGATTTGCAGCCCGTGGTGCAAGAGCAAGTTGACGTTGAGGGAGAAATACTCGTCAGGCTGGCGGCGGACGTCGGTGGCCATGCGCCAGGTCGCGCGCAGAACTTCCCCGTCGAACACGCCATAGGTGACGTT
>JACQEE010000306.1 GCA_016200725.1 Chloroflexota bacterium | reverse complement strand
GGCGAGAAGACCGCCTCGATATCTTGCTGTGTGATCTGGAAGGGCAGATTGCCAACGTACAGGTTCATCGGCGCCTTTCAGGCATTTGGGAACGGAACCGCCCGGTCGCTTCGCCGAGGTCGCACGGAAAGGGATACGGATCCGCCATCGGAGCGGTGAGTACCATGTAGCATAGCAGGCCGCGAGGGCAAAAGCGACGTGACGGTGACCATAACGGCACAATGCGGGTGGATGAAAGGGCACTATGTGTTCACCCTGGCCTGTGTTACTATGGCGGCACTCCGCCCTAGACACGCGACGCACAACGTTCCACTTCGCGATAAGCGACGCTTGCCGTAGAGTTACGGAGAATCCATTGAGGTGTGGGAGCGTCGCATGCGTATCTTTGTTGGGAATCTGAGCTATGAGGTCACTGACCAGGACCTGCAGGGAGCCTTTGCCGCCTTTGGACAGGTAGCCTCTGCGCAGGTGATCATGGACCGCGATAGCGGGCGTTCGAAGGGCTTTGGCTTCGTGGAGATGGCGAACGGCACGGAGGCCCAAGCAGCCATTGCGGGTCTTTCCGGCAAGGACCTGAAGGGCCGCGCATTGACAGTAAATGAAGCCCGTCCCCGCACCGAGGGTGGCGGACAGCGCGGTGGTGGGTTCGGCGGCGGCGGACGTGGTGGTGGCGATCGCGGTGGGGATCGCGGCGGCCGTCGCTGGTAGGTCCCGTCGTTCGGCCCTAGTTGTACTGGGGCATCCCCAAGCTGACCGGTTGGCGCTGCCCCCCAGCGCCGGGGGTGGCAGCTGCGCTTTGTCAGAGCGGCGGTGAGAACCGGCCAACCGAGTAGGTGCGCGCCGTTGCGCGAAAGGGTTTACTCTCCAGCAGGAAGATTTTGTTCGTGCAAGATGGTGGGCGGTAATGGATTTGAACCATTGACCCCTCGCGTGTGAGGCGAGTGCTCTAACCCCTGAGCTAACCGCCCGGCCGGTGGTGCCAACGACAGGGTTCGAACCTGTGACCTAGCGCTTATGAAGCGCCCGCTCTTCCACTGAGCTACGTTGGCACCGGCGTGCGCCTGGCCTGCCGCCCTTCGCACACCTGTTGACTATAGTGCATGGCCTGTTTTGGCGTCAACGAGAATCGCGCCTCGCAAAGGTGTCACAACAGATTAGCGGAGGGTGTAGACGCGGCCATCGAACGAGAGGATGTAGAGTTCGCCGGCGGCGTCTTCGCCGAACGACACGATGCTGCCGGTTCCAACGCCGATCTGGCGCTGCTCGGGCACCTTCGAGCCGTCGTAGCGCAAGGCCCACAGCCTGTTCGAGCACGCATCGCTATAGATGTACGCGCTTCGAAGCGAGGGCATTTTCGAGCCACGGTAGACGTAGCCACCGGTGATGGAGCAGCCCTGGTCATGGGCGTACTGGAAGATGGGCAGCGAGAGTCCCGTCTGGTCGCAGTTCGCGGTGGGGTTGAAGCAGAGCGTGCCTTCCATCGTGTTCCAGCCGTAGTTGCCGCCGCGCGTCACGATGTCGATCTCCTCGCGCCGGTCCTGGCCGACATCGCCTACCCAGAGGCGTCCTTGCGGATCGAAGGAGAAGCGCCAGGGGTTGCGGAGGCCATAAGCCCAGATCTCAGGCCTCACTCCTGGCGGCGCATTCGCACCTGCGAAAGGGTTGTCCGGCGGGATGGCATACTTGCGCCCAGACTCCTCGTGGTTCACGTCGATGCGGAGGACCTTGCCCAGGATGACGCTCAGTTTCTGGCCGTTGCCCTGCGGGTCGCCCGCGCCGCCCCCATCGCCAATGCCGACATAGAGATAACCGTCCGGGCCGAAGGCAATCATGCCGCCGTTGTGGTTGCCGAACGGCTTCGGGCTCTCGAGCAACATCGTCTCGCTCTGGGGGTCAACGACGTTTGGATCGGACGTGCTCACCTGGAACCGGCTGAGGACGTTGCGGCGCGGGTTCGCCGCAGAGTAGTAGACGTAGAAGAAGCCGTTCTGCGCGTACTGCGGATTGAAGGCCAGTCCGAGGAGGCCCTCTTCGTTGTTGGAGCGGCTGACGCGGTCGCGGATGTCGAGGAATGTCCTCGCCGACGCGACCTGTGGGTCGTTCGGAAGGATGAACGCGCGTCCATTTTGTTCGACGACCACGATGCGGTTGGAGCCGTCAGGCGGCGATGTGAGGAAGAGCGGACGCGCGCCCAGCGACCCGGCTGCGAGGTTGGGGAAGGCCGGGGTGAGCGACACGTCGGGAAGACTGGAGACTGGAGTGGGGGATGCAAGCGCGATAGTGGGCGCCGGCGGCGCGGTTGGCGATGGCGGGCTCGGTGATGGCGGTCGCGCGGTCGGTGTAGCGGATGGCGTCAGTGTTGGCGCAGGCGTGATGATCGGCGTTGCAGTTGGAATCGGCGTTGGCAAAGGAGGCATCGCAGTCGGCGCCGAACTGGTTACCGTCGCGTTAGGAACGAGGCTTGGCGCAATGGCCGGTAAACTGCTGCCGCACGCTGGGAGCAGCGCGGCCGCGAGCGACAAGATGAGCCATCGCCTCATGACGCCAGGCGGGGGCCGCCGTTGACGCCGAAGGTCTCGCCGCTGACGAACGACGAGGCGTCGCTGGCAAGGAAGAGGATGGGGTAGGCGACCTCGTTCGGCCAACCGGCGCGACGCATGGCGTTGTTGCCACCGACGGCGTCGGGATCGCGGTTGACGAGCGACATGGCGCGCAGGTAGCCCTCGGTCTTGATCGCGCCGACGGCGAGGCAGTTGACGCGGATGCCGAACTCAGCCCACTCGGCGGCGAGCAGCGTCGTCATCTGGATGAGGCCAGCCTTCGCAGCGCCGTAGGGCATGACGTTCTCCGCGCCATGCGTCCCCGCGCCCGAGGCGATGTTGACGATCACGCCCTTGCCCTGACGCTTCATCACCGGGAAGGCCGATCCATTCGAAAAGTTCAAGGCATGGGCCGCCACCGTTCCGCACACGCTGCGCAACCCGCTTTATCATTGGACGCATCTTGAACTGAAGCGGTATTTCGGCATTGACGAATTGCTCGATGAAAGCAGCGCCACACGAATTTGGAAACGCGCAAATGCGCAACTGGCCACGAGCGATTTGAGCGCCCAAGGCATCCTGGCGAAGTTTCATGTCAAAACTCTCTGCACCACGGATGATCCGGTGGATGATCTGGCGCACCATCGCTGGCTGTCGGCCTCGCGCCTGAACACGCGGGTTCTGCCAGCGTTCCGGCCTGACAAGGCGCTGGCCGTAAACCAGCCGGACGTGTTCCTGCCCTGGAAGAAGCTTCTTGAAAAGGCCTCAAATCGCGATATCCACGATCTGAACTCTTTCCTCGATGCGCTCCGGCAGCGCCATGACGTTTTTCACGAGCAGGGATGCCGCCTTTCAGACCACGGCTTGATCCATTGCTTTGCCAGCTTTCCGTCCGACAAGGCCGCAGCGTCGATTTTTTCGCG
>JACQEE010000305.1 GCA_016200725.1 Chloroflexota bacterium | reverse complement strand
GTTTCCATCAGTTCGAGCGCCGTGCTGAAACTGACTGTGTTGCCCACCATTACCGGCACCTTGATCTGCTGGATCAACTCGGAAATGACCAGCCCTCGCGGGCTCTTGGAAACGTGGCGCGCCGTTGTCACCGTCGACGCCACGACAACGATGTCGGCGCCGGCCTCGACGGCCGCGGGCGCAAGTTTCTTGGTGTTCGCGGGCGTCATCGACACGGCGCACACGCCGCCGCCCGCCTTGATCTCGCGCACCCGGTCGCCGATGTACTTTTCCTTGATCGGCGTCGAGTACACCTTCTGCAGGATCTCAGTGCTCTTCTCGCGCGATGCCGACGCGATCTCCTCGAGCACTTGCTCCGGCTTCTCATAGCGCGACTGCAGCCCTTCGAGGTTCATGACCGCGAGGCCGCCTAACTTGGTCATGAGAATGGCGGTCTTGGGCGAGGATAGGGCGTCCAGTGCGGCAGCGAGGACAGGGATCTTGAACGTGTGCGGGCCGATGGTCAGTTCGGTGTTGACTTGCTCGGGGTTGATCGTCACGTCGCCGGGTACGATGGCGACTTCGTCGAAGCCGTAGGCCCTGCGAAGAGGTTTGAACTGTGGCCGTTCCAAGATTACCTCCTGCGCGGTAGGTATCTAGTGAGATGCGCGAACGGGGCCCGAGGTGGCGTCGTCAGATGAGCGATGCCGGGTCAGTAGGCATCGTCGAATCAGTACTATACGCCTGCCCTCAGTGAGCGTCAACGAGCGCGGCGCCAGAGGCCGAGCATATGAAGCCGAAACGGCCAAGGGTTTGAATACTGAGACGCGAAGACTCGACTGCGGGGCTACTTCTCGTCCTCTTCGTCCTCATCGTCCGGCGCCCGTGGCGCGACGATCTGCGGCCCGAGCGCGCCACTCGCCGCGCGGATCTGTCGCTCGATGGCCGATGCGATGTCCTTGTGCTGGACGAGGAACTGCTTCGCGTTCTCGCGGCCCTGCCCTAGTTTCGTCTCGCCGAACGTGAAGAACGAGCCTGACTTCTTCAGGATGTCCATCGTCACGCCAAGATCCAGGATGTCCCCGGCCTTGCTGATGCCGCTGTCGAACATGATGTCGAACTCGGCGACGCGGAACGGCGGCGCCACCTTGTTCTTCACGACCTTCGCCCGCACGCGCGTGCCGACGCTGTCGTTTCCTTGCTTGATGGTCTCCACCCGGCGTAGGTCGATGCGGACGGACGAGTAGAACTTCAGGGCGCGGCCCCCAGGTGTCGTCTCGGGGTTTCCAAACACTACGCCTACTTTTTCGCGCAACTGGTTGATGAAAACTACCGTTGTCTTCGATCGGCTGATGGCCGCCGTCAACTTCCGCATTGCCTGCGACATCAGGCGCGCCTGGAGGCCCATCTGCGGGTCGCCCATCTCGCCTTCGAGTTCCGACCTCGGCACTAACGCGGCAACGCTGTCCACCACCACCACGTCCATGCCTCCGCTGCGCACCAGTGCCTCTGTGATTTCCAGCGCCTGCTCCGCGAAGTCCGGCTGCGCGATGTACAGCGAGTTGATGTCCACGCCGCACTTTTGCGCGTACGCCGGGTCGAGCGAGTGCTCCACGTCAATGTAAGCCGCCAACCCGCCGCTGCGCTGCGCCTCGGCGATGATGTGCTGCGCCAGCGTCGACTTGCCCGACGACTCCGCGCCGAAGATGTCGATGATGCGTCCCCGAGGCAGTCCGCCGACGCCCAGCGCCAAGTCGAGCGACAGCGACCCTGTCGGGATCGCCTCCACGGTGAAGCGCTGTATCTGCTCGCCCAGGCGCATGACGGAGCCTTTGCCGAATTGCTTCTCGATCTGCGCCAGGGCTAGGTCTACTGCCCGCTGCTTATCGGTTTCCATCGTGCCGTTCCTCTCGATGACTGCCGTCGCGCCCATATCGTACCTCGCTGGTTGATGTACGACTAGCGTAGTACGTGCGTTCTAAGTCGCGCAATGGGCGGATGTCACAACGAGCAGGCCTACGCGTCAACGTCCGCAGCATCCACCGACGCCAGGTCGAGCGTATTTGCTGCAGCCTGCCCGATGGCGGCAGGCTGCTCCACGTAGCCACTCGCCTTCAGGAGCAGAGCCACTTCGTGCGC
>JACQEE010000309.1 GCA_016200725.1 Chloroflexota bacterium | reverse complement strand
CGATGTGCCGCCTGCGGGACGCAAAGTCCCAAGCACGAATTGCTGCGCGTCGTTCGTCTGCCGAATGGCTCGGTGAGCATCGATCCCAGAGGCAAGCAGTCGGGCCGCGGGGCCTACGTTTGCAAGAAGGCCGAATGTTGGGAGAAGGCCTTCGCCAAGGGCCGCCTCGATGCGGTGCTGAAGCAGCCGCTGAGCAAGGACCAGCGCGAGGCCCTGCGTAAAGAGGTCGCCACCCTGGCGGCAAGCAAGTCCTAGCGCAGCTTAGGCTAGGCCTCGCAGCAGGATACCGACGGTGTAGGCGACGCCTGCGGCGAGGCCACCCACGATCAACATTTCCAGGCCGCTTCGGATGGCGTTGCGCTTCGTCACAAGCACCTTCGCCGCGCCTAGGCCGAAGAGTGCGGCCGCTCCAAGCACGATCGCCGTGATGAAGGCTACGCCAGACCGGATGTCGACCGTCAGGCCGATGAGGTAGATCAAGAGCGGCGCCAGGCCGGCGACAACGAAGGCGGCAAAGGTCACGATAGAGGCCGGAAGCGGCGTGCGCTCTGCCGGCAACAGGCCAAGTTCGTCGGTCATCATCGCACGCACCCACCGCTCAGAATCGCGGGCATGGATGCGCACCAGCGTACCCGCGTCCTCTTCCGAATAGCCGCGCTGGCGGTAGATCTCGTAGAGTTCGGCCTGTTCCACATCGGGGATATGCTCAACCTCCCAGCGCTCTCGGAGGAGTTCCTGCTGGTAGTACTCGTGCTGACTCTGGGCCGAGAGGTATGCGCCAACGGCCATCGCGAAGCCGTCCGCAAAGAGGTTGGCTAAACCGACGATCGAGATGATGCGCGTGCTCAGGTCTGCGCCAACGACGCCGCTCACGACGGCGAAGGAGGTGAGGATACCGTCGAGGCCTCCGTAGACCAAGTTACCCAGGTAGCTCCCCGCAGTGCTATGTGGCTCCATCGCCGCCTGCGCGCGAATTCGAGCGGCCACCTTCGGGTCGGACGGCGCAGCGGTCTGGTTCCAAGGCTTGCGGCGAGGGAGTTTCATCAAGATGTAGGCTACCAGGAATAGGCTGGTTCCGCACAGCCATCCCTGTCACGCCTGTTACTCTCACGTCTCGACCCTCACCGCATCTTGTTGTACAATTCGCCGCGCTGACCAGTCCTGCACCCGATGGAGGCGACCCATGTTCAAGACGCGCACTGCAGACCCCGCCTATGGCGTCCGCATCACCAAGGCGATCCTGGAGAAGTGGAACGGTGAGATCAGGGTGTGGGACGCGCCCAAGAGCGCCATCGAGGGTGCGAAGGTGCTGGACAAGATCACGCAGCCCATCCAGGCGCAGGTGCTCGAAGAGCAACTCGATATGTTCGGCTCGATACCGCAGCGAGCGCGCATCCGCTATGGCAATGGTCAAGAGGGCTGGGTAATCTTCGACATGATCGAGAAGCCCAAGGGCAAGGCGGCATCGAAGAAGTAGCGCGAGTCTCCTGACGGTCTATCTCTGGAACCGGCGGTCAGACCCCGCCGGTTCTGTTTTGTGCGAGGCGGGTGTTGGATCCGAATCGTCCCGAGCCTGAGCAGAAGCCATCGAGGCCGAAGCAGCCAAACTTTCGCGGGTATGGCTGCGGCTGCGCGATGCCGGGGCCGGCGGTGCTGCTGCTCAGCCTGACAGCGGTCTTGATGTACTTCTTGCTCAGCAAGGAGACACTGCGCCACTCACTGCTGTGGCTTGTGCTGATCCCGCTGCTCGGCGGCTACGCGCTGCTGTACATGCGTATCCAGCGCTACAAAGAGTGACGACTAGGTGCCGGCGTCCCTCGACCGTGCAGGGGCGAGGTCGAGCCTCGCCCGTCCTTCGCCCACCCGCCGCGTCGTCTAATGGATGCGCTTGAAGCGGCCGAAGAACGAGGCCTTCATGCCGCCGTAGATGCGGCCCTTCTGCTGCCACTCGGGCAGGCTCTTATTCATCTCCGTGCCCGCCTTCACGACATCGTCCTGCTCCGTCTCGTGGATGGCCACGAGGCGCTTGCCTTCAGCGGCCTTCGGATTGACGTAGCGGTTGCTGTCGTAGAACTGGCCGGTCCCCACGATGTCCGGACTGTGGACGTTCTGGTACCAGTTCTTGAACTCATCGAACTTTGCCGGCTCTTTCGAGTCGGCGATCACCACAATCACGCCTTTGGTCTTCTTGGCCATGTCTGCCTCCTAGAGTACATACAGCCTGGCGGCGTTGGCGCCTAGTATCTTGCGCTTCGCTGATTCACGCAAGGTGGTGCGATCTTTGATGGCGGCGACGGCGCCGGGGAACTTGGCGTCGAAGTGCCAGTAGTCGGAGGCAAAGACGATGCGGTCTTCGCCGAGGACGTCCACGACGTAGGGCAGCGTCTTCTCCTCGTAGCCGCACGAGATGTAGCACTGGCCGTCGAGCAGGTACTCGCTCGGCCGGCGCTTGCAGCGCACCTGGTTCGGGAAGACCTCGTGGTACTCGTTCATGCGGTCCATCCAGAACGGCGCCCAGCCGCAGTTGCCCTCCATGAAGGCGACGCGCAACCTGGGAAAGCGGTCGAGGACGCCTTCGCCGATGAAGGTGGCTACGGCGATCATCTGCTCGAAGGGATGCGCGGTCAGTTGGATGTAGTACGAGCGGTCGAAGCGGTCGTGGGCGGCGGCGGGGATGCCGGGCACAGGCGCAACGAGGTGGATGCAGATGGGCACGTCGAGGCGCTGGGCTTCGGCGAAAAGCGGATCGAAGTGGTCGCTGGCGAGGTTGCGGCCGTGGGTGTTGGGGGCGACGCCAGCACCGACGAAACCGAGGTCTTTAACGCAGCGGCGCAGTTCGAGCACGGAGGCTTCGACGTCCGGCAGCGCCAGCGCGGCAACGGCTTTTAGACGTTTCGTATAGGTATCCGCATAGGAGGCGACCAAGTCGTTGTAGGCGCGAGCGAGGGCGGCGGCGAAGCCGGGGTCGTCGAGGCCGGCGACGCCGATGTGCACCGCGCCGCCGTAGAGCACCGCCGTGTCGATCCCCTCGATGTCCATGTGCTTCATCCGGACGTGCGGGTCCCACATGCCGGGGCGCTCGGCGTGGACGTCGACGAGGTCCTTGCCGCTCATCGCGTGGCCGCCGGGCTGCGGAATCGCGGTGATCTTGCCTTCGATGAACATCCGTCCGCCGCCGGTATGGAAGGGGAAGTGGCGCGGGGCCATGTGCTTGTAGCGCTCGGGGAGCAGCGCGGCCCAGTCGATCCCCGCCTGCGGCAGTTGCTCGGCGACGTGGCCGTCGGCGTCGATGATGCGGTAGGCGCTCATGGTGCGGGCCTCACCCCTGTGCCCCTCTGCAGCCGAGCTGGCGAGGGGTGATTGGTTGGACGGTAGCGATGGGTGGTGGGTGTGTCAACGCAGACCCTCCCGCGAGTCGTGGAGAATGGGCTGGTGAGTGGGCTGTGAAGTCGCGTCACCCCTCCCGCATGTCGGGGCTGGAGTCGCGGTAACCCTCCCGTTCGTCGTGGTTAAACCCTCCCGTGTGTCGCGCCACTTTGCGGCAAAAGTGGTGAGATTTTGGCAGGATTTGTCAGCTTTTGTGAGATTTTTTATAAGTACCCATTTTTCGCGCCGCGACCAGGACCTGGGCCGGAAACCGGAGCCTAGCGAACATGGATGTTTGAGAACCTAAGTTCTGTATGTATTTATCATATCCATGGAGTCAAGGGGCGGATGGCACAGGAGTGGCGCGTTGACCCATCTGGGGGGGCGATGCTACATTGGCGCGGGGTTGCGGGGGCATTTGATGCGCCCCCTTCGGCTACGCTCAGGGCAGGCTCTACAGAAGACGAGCGGTGGCCGCGCATGGCGCAGCCGCTGGGTGCTCGACCGCCCGTTATGGTTCGACAGGCTCACCACGAACGGGCTGGGTGGGAAGACCCCGCCCCAGATCCTTCGGCGAAGACGCCTCAGGACGACGAAGGAACGGGGAAGGGAAAGACCTCACCCCCAGATGCTGAGTCCGCAGCGGACTCAGCATGACAATTGCGAGAGGTCGTATGTATCGAGTTCTCGATGGCCTGCGATCGGTGCGGGCGCATTTGAAATGCGCCCCGACTGTACCGAAAGGGGCGATGTAGGTGTATCGCGTTCTTGAAGGGCTGCGGGTGCTGGACCTGACGCAAGGCGTCGCCGGCCCATTTGGGTCGAAGTACGTGGCGGACTATGGGGCGCGCGTCGTGAAGATCGAGCGGCCGGGGGTCGGCGACTCGGCGCGGCGGATGGCGCCGTTCGCGGGGGATGACCCGCATCCGGAGAAGTCGGGGCTGTTCCTCTATCTGAACACGAACAAGCGCGGGGTGACGCTGAACCTCAAAGACCCGGCAGGCGTCGAGATATTCAAGGCGCTGGCGCGCGAGGCCGATCTGGTGCTGGAGTCGTTCCGGCCGGGGACGATGGAGGGCTTCGGGCTGGGGTTCGCGGAGTTGCAGCGGGTGAACCCGCGCATCAGCATGGTGTCGCTGAGCGACTTCGGGCAGACGGGGCCGTATCGCGATTACCGGCTCACGGAGTTGGTGTCGTTCGGCATCGCGGGCTCGATGCAGTTCCACGGTCAGCCGGACCGCGAGCCGCTGAAGTTCGCCGAGTACACCACGCTGTGCCTCGCGGGCGTGGCCTACGCGAACGCGGCGGTCGCGGGCGGGATGAGCAGCAAGTTCTCGGGTCGTGGTCGTTATGTCGACACGTCGATCGCCGAGTCGTACATGGCGACGACGGAGCACCAGCCGATGTCGTGGTTCTACAGCGGCGAGGTGGGGCAGCGGCTGGGGAACACCGTGCGCAACCAGTTCATCATCGGCGCCTACCCCTGCAAGGACGGCGCAGTGGCGATCCAGGGCGTCGGTCGCGGCGAGTCGTGGTGGCCGCGCGTGTTCAAGATGATCGGCCAGCCGGAGCTGATGAAGGACCCGCGGTTCAAGAATTCGCAGGCGATCATGGAGCACGGCGACGACTTCGACCAGGTGTGGTACACGTGGCTGATGGAGCACACGCGCCAGCAGATCTTCGACGCGGCGGGCGAGGCGCGCTTCCCCATCGCGCCGGTCTACAATCCCGCCGACATCTACGCCGACAAGCATTTCAAGGCGCGCGACTTCTTCGTGGACATCGAGCACCCGGCGACGGGCTCGGTGCGCTATCCAGGTCCGCCGTTTCGCATCCACGGCCTAACGAAACCCGTTCGTGGCGAGCCTGTCGAACCACGCATGCGTCCAGCGCCGCTGCTCGGCGAGCACAACGCCGCGGTGTACGGCGGCATGCTGGGCCTGAGCGGGGAAGAGTTGGGGCGGCTAAGGGGGGCTGGAGTGGTGTAGAGGGAGAAGACAACCATCACGGCACAACGGCACCAAGGGAACACATATTTTGGGGCAGATTTGTAGTCGGTAGTACCTTCACGTTAGGTACGTGTGTTTCCCGTAGGCTTACGCACCGTGTCTGGCCTTTCGAATCCTGTTGCGTACGCGCCTTCCGGGTAGTAGTATCCCGCCAATCCATACGGGAGGGGCACGCCATGGAAAAGCAATCGTTTTGGAAGGCTCTCTTCGACCCATCTGGCCGCTGCGGACGGCTGGACTTCTTTCTCTCATGGCTCGTATCGATACCGCTAGCATTTGTCCTAGTCGGTATTTACACCACCATCGTTGCCTATATCCGGCGCTGGTGGGCCCCACCCCTTCTCGGTACCAAACTGAGTGAGATTTTCCGGGGTTTTCAGGCCAGCTTTACTGCCTCGAGAAACTCGTGTGGGCTACGATTGCCCAGGGCGCTGTG